>JBDLHZ010000033.1:0-13277 GCA_039715135.1 Verrucomicrobiota bacterium | reverse complement strand
TGAGTGCTGCACATAGTGTTAATTGTTTCCTCTTCATGATTTCTTCTCCTTGGTTTACTTGTCTCTTTTACTTTTCTTTCCGGAACACCTGTTCAGGAAGCCCAACGACCCTGACAAAAGCCCCGGGCGCTTGCCCGTTCAACGGGGAATTTCGCCAGTCACTTTCGCCAAACGTGGAAGCAACCTATATGAAAACAAAGAACGCCTCTATAGAAGCATCCGACACACTATTGAAAATGCGACCGAAAGGCTTGGGCCATCAAATAGGTGGGCTTTTCGAAATCTGTCTTCGGCACCGTGCAGTGAGCGACGGTATAAACAGGAAGGGGTCAGAGTGGAATGGCACTAAGTTAAGGCGTTTTTTCGGTCGATAAGAAGATGTTTGGAGGAGGTAGGGCTCGACCGCCGGACGCACCGCACGGTGGAATGGCCGCACTAGACGAGCTTTACTGGCGAGCCGTTCGCGCGGGCGGACGGCTCGGCGAGCCGTCCCTACCTCGTTCAAGTTCGCTTAACTTAGTGTCATTCGGGTCAGAGTGCCCAGTTTGAATTCAGAGGTCATCGTTATCGTTCCGTTCGCACTTTGTAGAATACTGCATATATAACGTCTCCCCGAAAAAAAGGTTCCATCTATAGGCAAATGCGATACCTTGTAGGAGATGCGACGTTGAAACACACGGCCCGCAACCTGCTAGGCATTCTGCGTCGTGGCTGCATCCCGCATGTCGCTTTTTCAATGCGACATCGTATTCATCTATAGATGATATTCCCGTTCTATGAGTAAATGCGTGGGTGCATGATCAAAAATATTTCTTAAGGATCGGATGAAACGGAAGATTAAAAAAAAACAGGGGATAACCAAGGGAATGCCTAGTGCGGTGTTGCTGAGCATTGCGATCCATGCCGCGCTCTTTTTTCTCGCCGGGATGCTGGTGATCTTTACGGTCGTGAAGAAAAAGGAGATCGAGTTCGAGCCGCCCAAGGCGGTGGAGCGGCCCAAGATGAAGCTCAAGAAGCCAAAGCCCAGAATCAAGAAAAGCGCCAGGCCCAAGAAGGCCACGCATATCCTAGCCAAGGTTAATCCCGTTAACATGCCGGAGATCCAGTTGCCGGAGCTGGGTGGTATGGGTGGTGATGGATTTGGCGGGGGAATCGCCGGCGGCTTCGACACGCTGCCCGATCTTGGGGAGGTGAGTGTATTTGGCAGCGGGCAGTCGATCGGCAACGATTTTGAGGGAACCCTCTACGACCTCAAGCGCGACCGGCAGGGTCGCGACCTCAATCTGGCAGACGACCAATTTATGAATACAGTCCGCAAGTTTTTGCGTTCCGGATGGAATCCCGCGAAGCTCGGAAGGTACTACCGTTCCCCGAAAAAACTCTACACCACCCACTTCATGATTCCCCTGACACCTACGTCCATAGCTACGGATGCCTATGGCGAACCCGGGATGTCAGGCTACCACTTCATGTTGATCTACAAGGGTCAATTGGTTTGTCCACCATCCTACCCGAACGGTATTACTTTTCGTTTTTGGGGGATAGGGGATGCCTATGCGGCAGTCCGGGTAGGCGACAAGGACGTGTTCGTGGCTGGTTGGGAAAGCCATAGAAACAATTATTTCAACTGGTGGCAAAGCAACAGTGGGAGAACCTTGACATATTTTCTAGGGAATCAAAAGATGATTGTTGGCGATTGGATCACGCTGGAGCCAAACAAACCCGTTGAAATGCAGGTGCTGTTCGGGGAGTATAAAGGAGGCACTTTTACGCTCATGCTAAACGTGGAGGTCCAGGGCGAGGAATATGAACGCAACCGGCAGGCAGGCCCTATTCTTCCTGCCTTCAAGACGGCGGATTTCACAAGGGATCAACTCGATACAATCCATGTGAATCTTCCCGAAGGGGAAAGCTGCCTCACAAACGGCCCCGTTTTCTGCGACTATGCCATGCCGGACAGAGCCAAGGAGGTGGAAGGAATCGAACCTCCCGTATCGGAGCCGGAACCGTCTGGCGACACGGGGCCAAGAACCTGGACTTTAATAAATGGACGCACATTCGAGGCCGAATTCGTGACCTTGTTGGGAAGCAAGGTTTGCCTGAGAAACCCCAAGGGAAAGATACTCAAGTTTCCGAAAGACGAGCTTTCCGCTGAGGATTTGGAATACATCCAGCTTGAAACACCCCCGGATTTCGACATTTCCTTATCCAAGCAAAGCAACCAGAGGATCTTTCCGCCACGACATAATGACATGCTCAAATATGCCCCCCCCCAGTCAGCCTACTGGACCTTCAGTGCCAACGTAAAGCAAACCTCCCCCGGATCCTACAACCATGTGTTGCAGGCGGAGCTTTTTGTCATAGGTACCGAAGTCAAGGGGGACAAGTATGTTTTATTGGATTATCAAAAAAACAGATGGATACCCAGCGGGGAACACGACCGCTCCGCCAGATTCAGCGGTAGAAAAGTGGAGTTGGTTAAATATCTCGTTGGACATAGCACAGTAGGGTTTGAATACAAGGGATGGAAATATTCGAGCTATCTGGTGGTGATCACGGACAAGCGCGGCAAAATAATCGCCCATGAAACCCCCAAGAAGTGGCTGTTCGAAAACCTTGAAAACCTTGAAAAACTGAGGAAGCTTTCCGCCGGGCAATACTTTGACAAAACCTTCACCCGCACCGGACCTACCCGCCCACGGTCGCTCTTCTATTAATCGATCCTGCAAAACCCCGCATGTCATGCGCGTCACCTAGGCCTTTTTATAAACTATGCGCAGAACCACAACCCGTGTAGTGCGTGCTTCCCGTCTGCGGGCCATGTGAGTCACGTTCCACGTGCCAACGTGGTCACGTGAAGCGCGCCTTTCGCAAGAATGCCCTTTTCCAGGCAATGCAGGCTCCATCGGAATGGAAGCCCGAGCTACACCTGGATTGGACTACTCTGGCAACAAACCTACGGGTAGGTCACGCGGTAGAACAATTCCGCCGAAACGGTGGTGGTGGCAGACATGATTCCGTTCACACCGGGAATGTTGGATTGCTCGTCGCTCCAAGACGGATCGGTGAGATCACCCTTGGACTGGAGCGTATAGTTGGCACCCTCGGTTCCGTTCCAGTTGAGAATCACGTCCGTCCCATCGATGTTGATGGAAAGATCCCCGATATCCATCACTGGTGGAACCGTTACGAACGTCTCGCAACCGCCGGTGTCATTAAGACCAACCCAGGCGGTGTAGCCATCGCCCAAGTCCTGGGAGTAGGTAATGGTGATCAGATTGCTTGTGAAGCTGGGGGAATTTGCACCGCTCTTGGTAGCGGTGAGATCGCCGTTGATCCAGAACTGTTCAAGCTCGTCGGTTCCGGTGTTGTCATTCCACGCAAGCACACCCTTCTCGAAGTTGATTTTGCCGTTGCTACCGACCCGGATGTTATTGTCATTAGCACCGTTTCCAATAACGAACAGTTCGCCGTCAAGCAGATTGACCGTACCCTTGCCACCATCGTAGGCAACAAAAAGAAACCAAGTTTCGGTATAGGCATCGGCATGGGCCAGCGTTAATGTGCCAGTGCTTGAGATCGTACGACCGACATACATGGTGTCCGTCACATCGAGCTTGGCATCGTTGACAATGACCTCTCCGTTGTTGTGCTCCCGATTGTTGAAGCCTGAGATGAACAAGTCATCAGTGACGTTCATTGTTGCGCCGCCATTTAAAACGGCCTTGCCCGTACGTGCGTTCCCAGCTCCGCTACCCACGATAAGGTCGTCGCCAGTAGTCCAGGTTCCGCCACTCATGTCCAATTCGCCATACTGCCGTTCGCCGATGCCGATCTGGGTGTCTCCATCGTTCCCAATCCCATATTGAACGACCGTACCACCGGTCATGGTCACAGTTCCGGTGGAGCCAAGTCCTACATTGATCACGCCATCAACCGTAACAACAGCACCGGTGTTGATGAAGAGACGCCCGCCCCGTCCGGTGCTGCTAACATGACCCACATCCATATCTCCGCCATTGTGGTAGGTTCCGTCAATGGTTACGGAACTGCCGACGGAGTTGTTGACGCCGCCGGAGATTTGCAACAGGCCGTTGTTCGTCAGTGCCGCGCCGGGATCGATCACCAGATGTCCAGGGTTTTGCAGCATGGATCCCAACCGGATGTTGGAGACCGGCGTGGTCACAACCTGGTCAACCGCCACGGTGTGGTTGGCCCAGATCTTTGCCCGGTCGTCCGTCGTATCGGGGACATGGCCCTGATCCCAGACAGCTGCATCGGCCCACAAACCATTGGTTATGGCCAGGTTTTCGCCGGGAACCGGTCCAGCGTCCAAATTACGACTCAAAAACTCCAGTACAAGCTCCCCGCGTTCGGTAAACCCGGCAACTTTCTCTAAAGCAACCAGGGGAGGTGTTCCGTATGGCGGATAAAACAGCCCTTCGTCTGGATCGGCAATTCCAGTACGGACATAAGTACCACTTCCATCATAAAGGTCTACTTGCTCGGGATATTCAACATCCCAAACTTTCGCTGCATCAAAAGCATGATAGTTCCAATCCCAGCCGTACTCTTCAAAAAGCTCAAAGTGGTCAAGCAGGTATTTTTCAGCATTCGGCGCCCACCGTGGTGCTGAAAACTCTCCAACATGAATCCGCACTCCATGGGTGTCCTGATAATCCTTTGCATATTGCAACTCGTCGTTGCGGATACGGTTTTTATCCCATCCCGTGGCTGCGAGCGACCAATCGACGACAATGTTGGAACTCACGCCCTGATGGCTATAGGAAATCGGGTTATACTGGTGAATCGAATAAATCAGATCGTTAGTAGATGGATCCACCAATCCCGGCCAGGTAGCAAGTCCCCATGGCAACGTGCCAGGGCCTGTTTGGATGACAATGGGGTGTGCCATATCATTCGTTCGGATTTCATGGATGAGTGTCTGGGCCCAACTCGGCCAATTCGCCGGATAGGATGGAAAATCATACCAGTCCAGCGGTTCGTTATAAAGTTCCAGCCAAATGTCCTGTTCTGGCCGGGCGGCGGTTATCTGGGACAACTCCCACCAGGCATCAATCATAATCTCCAGATTGTAATCATCCGTCCACCATGCATGAGTCTGGGCTTCTTTGTCGCCTGCATACGGTTCATTCGGGCTGAGAGTAGGTAATTGGTGTAAATCGACGATTACGGCAATGCCCAACGCGTGGGCATTATCCAATTCTTGAGGTAGTGCAGCAAGCATATTGGTCCAAGCTTGCTCTCGCGTGATGCCTCCTTTTGCAGCCGCCCATTCCGGAGCCATCATATAACGCAGTTGGTTAGCGTGCCAGTCCTGCTTGGCGGTCTGAAGCAGTTGCAAATCAAGAGACTGAACACCCAGCCCGCGATATTCGGTTTGCCACTGAGCCTGCGATTGTGCGGCAGAACCGCCTGCAACGATAGTCAACAACAGGTGAAGTACTAAACGAGCGTAGTGATTCATAATCAATTCCGTGAAACAGTAGTAAAACCCCAGCCATTCTCACATTTGTAGAATACTGCATGTGTAGCGTTTCTCCGAAAAAGAAGTTCCATCTTATCAATCTGTTTATAAAGCTCTAGAGATAGCTCCGGGCTTTATAAACAGACTGAACCGGGTGGCAATCCGCCACCCGGTTCTTGTCCCACTACTTTGGCAACAAACCTACGGGTAGGTTACGCGGTAGAACGATTCAGCCGAAGTAGTTGTGGTGGTGGCTGACATGGATCCGTCCACGCCGGGAATACCGGATTGCTCATTATTCCACGATGGATCGGTGAGAGCACCCTTGGACTGGAGTGTATAGCTGGCTACGTTGGTTCCGTCCCAACCAACGATTGCATCCGTCCCATCAATGTCGATGGAAATATCCCCGATAACCACATCCGGAATAGCCGTTACGAATGTCGCGGCATTAGTAGCACCATTGACGCCGACCCAGGCAGTGTAGTTGTCGCCTAAATCATAGGAATAGCTAATGGCGGTTAGGTAGTTCGTGAAACTGGGCAAAAATGCATCATTCTTGGTAGCGGCGAAGTTACCATTGGTCCAGAATCCGTAAAGCACATCGGTGGCATCATCGCTATCGTTATTCCACTCAAGTATGCCTTTTTCGAATCTGACCAGGCCGCTGGAGCTGACCTGAATGTTATTATCAAGAAGCTCATTCTTTCCAGAAACGTAGAGTTTCGAGTCAAGCAAGTTGACCGTACCCTTGCCTCCACCATCGGCAACCAAGAGGCGTTTAGCACTGACATCAGCATCGGCGTGGGCAATCGTCAGAGTTCCTGTACATGTATTCGCCCGTCCGACATAAAGGTAATCCCATACCATGAGTCTGGCATCGTTGACAATGACCTCTCCGTTTTGGTCTTCCCGGGCATTGAAGCCCGCGAGGAACAAGTCATCACTGACGGACATTCTAGACCCACCACTAAGAGTAACCTTGCCCGTACGCTTGTTCCCGGCGCCACTGCCTACAATAAGGTCGTCACCAGTAACCCAGATGGCGCCATCACTCATGTTCAATTCGCCATATTGCCAGCCGCCGATACCGATGGAGGTATCGCCAGTTCCGGTCTGCGTGACTGTACCGCCGACCATGTTCACTATACCGGTTCCGCCAAGTCCGGCCTGGAATTCGCCAGCAACCGTTAATACAGCACCGCTGCTGACGTTAAGAATGCCACCCTGCCCGGTATCGCTAACATGGCCTACAATCATATCTCCGCCGTTGTAGTAGGTTCCGTTAATTGTCATGCTACTGCCGAGGCCGGGGATGCCGAGGGCGTTGGTAACGCCGCAGGAGATTTGCATCAGACCGTTGTTTGTCAGTGCGGCCCCGGCATCAATCACCAAGTTACCACCAATGCGCTGGAACACGCCCAGCCGAATGTTAGAGACCGGCTGGCTCACAACAGTGTCAACTGTCACGGTATGGTTAGTCCAGACCGCCCGGTCATCCGCCGCATTGGGAACGTGGCCCTGATCCCATATTGCTACATCGGTCCACAAACCATTGGTTACAGCCCAGTTTTCGGCGGCCCACGCCGAGCCTCCGATGGAGAGCGCGACGATGAGTGCTGCACATAGTGTTAATTGTTTCCTCTTCATGATTTCTTCTCCTTGGTTTACTTGTCTCTTTTACTTTTCTTTCCGGAACACCTGTTCAGGAAACCCGATGATCCCAACAAAAGCCCCGGACGTTCGCTATTCGACCGGGGATTTCGCCCGTCGCTTTTGTTAGACATGAACGCAACCTATATGAAAACGAAGAATGCATCTATAGATGAACACGACACCCTATTGAAAAAACGACACATGGTGCGCGAAGCATGCGGGCTAAAGCACGAAGCGGCCCACCAGGGTTGTGAGGACAAAGCCCACCGCCCCGACAGCCACGGAGACAGACAACCCCATCGCGAAAGGCTTCCAACCAAGCTTGAACATGCGGTCGATACGGGTGCCCAGCCCCACGGCAGCCATGGCGACGGTCAAAAACAGTTTGGCGGTCTGCTTGACCATGGATATGGCCTCGTGCCATGCCGCTTTATCCAGAACACCGAAGGCGCTTTCCCCGATGTCCCCCACGGTGCGCACAAGGGCCATGAGGACAAAGCCCAGCACGAACAGGGGCACCAGCTCGTTCCATTTGCGCCGGCCTGCCCGCGCGCCTTCGGCCCCGGCATGGAAGCGCATCGCCATCAAGGGGATTACCGCGGCCATGAAGAGGTTTCGGACCAGCTTGGTCACGGTGGCGGTGTCGAGCGCCTCGCAGGCGCCGTATTGTTGTTGGTACATCAGCCCCGCTCCGGCAACCTGGGCGGTCTCGTGGATGGCGGTGCCCAGAAACAGGCCGGCCAGCTTCGGATCCGCGGCAAACGCCCAGTGCGAAAAGAAGGGATAGATGAACATGGCCAGCAACCCAAAAAGGGTGATGCAGGCCACGGCATAGCTGACTTCGTCGTCATCCGCGCCAATCGCCGGCGCGGTTGCCACAATCGCGGTTGCCCCGCAGATGCTTGTCCCGACGGCGATCAGGGTGATCAGGCGGCGGGACAATCCCAACAAGCGGTTCAAGCCGCCGGCAAGCAGGAGCGCGGAGGCGATGCAGATCGCCACTACCGGCAATACGGCGAGGCCGATACGCCCGGCGGCGACCAGGCTTAACCGGATGCCGAGCAGGACAATTCCCAGGCGCAGAAGTGTTTTGAGGCAGAAGCGAAGCCCCTTTTCATAGCTGCCGGGCAGGCCGATGGTATTGCGCAGGGCGATGCCCAGCAGGATGGCGATCATGATCGCGCTGACAGGCGACTTGTCGAAACCCATCAGGCCACACCCGATCCAGTGCGCCAGCCGTCCCCCCAGCCAGGCAAGCCCCCCGGCCAAGGCCACACCCGGCAACCATTCACTTATGTTTTCCAGCCACTGGTTCACCCGACGCACCGCTCTGATCCCGCCTTCGCTTCCACCCTCCATTATAAACCCCTGTCTCTAATGTTTAGAACTGATCTTCCGGCCAATAACGTTCTGTTATGACCTTGTTTTCCGTGTAGAAATCAATAATCGCCTTGCCTTGGGCCTTGATGGCCGACATCTGGGAATCCTTGAACCCACCAAATGGTAGATAGCCCACCGGCGCGGGGATTCCGATGTTCACACCGATCATTCCTGCCTGCGCTTCCAGCTTGAACTTGCGCGCCCAGTAGCCGTTCTGCGTATAGATCGAAGCGCCATTGCCATATTCATGATCGTTGATGATCCGGATCGCTTCATCAAGCGTCTCCGCCTTCAGGACAACGACGACCGGCCCGAAGATTTCCGTCTTGTGGATCTCCATGCCGGGCTTGACATCGACAAAAATGGTCGGCCCAACGAAATGGCCTTTCTCACAGCCCGGGACGATCCGTTCGCGACCGTCAAGCGCCAAGGTGGCGCCTTCCTTCACGCCGGTCTCGATCATACCGAGGACGAACTGCTTCGCCTTGGCCGAGATGACCGGACCCATCACCATCGGCTCATCGGCCACCTTGGGATCGAACGGATCGGCGACAATCACCTTCTTCGACTCTTCGATGAACCTGGCGCAGATGGTTTCGTACATCCTGTCGCCAACGGCCACGATGGCGGAACTGGCCATGCAACGCTGTCCGGCACAACCATAGCAGGAGGTTACCATGTTGCGGATAACATCGTCGACCTTGGTGTCCGGCATGACGACCAAATGGTTTTTTGCGCCGCCCATGGCTTGGAAGCGCTTGTTGGTCTCGACGCACTTCCGGGCAACGATCCTGGCCACGCGGGTGGAACCAACAAAGGAAACGCCCTTCACTTTGCCGTTTTCCATGATCGCGTCGGCAACCACCTTATCCCCGTTGACCAGATTGAACACGCCAGGAGGTAATCCGATCTGATCGATGTACTCCGTCATGAGCTGCATCGTAAGCGGAACCTGTTCGGGTGGCTTGATGACAAATGTGTTTCCGGTCGCGATCGCGTACGGAAGAAACCAGAAGGGAACCATTGCCGGGAAATTGAACGGTGGTATCACGGCAAAAACCCCGACCGGAAGGTTGAGCACCTCCCCGTCGATACCGAAAGACGAACCGATGAGCTTGTCGCCCTGCTGCAGCACCGGCATGCCGCATGCCACTTCGATGTTCTCGAACACGCGCTTCATCTCTGCATGGGCATCCGGCAACGACTTGCCCATCTCTTTCGCAAGCACCCGGGCAATCTTTTCCTCATTGCTGCGGAGCAGAGCGGCCAGCTTGTATAGCGGTGCAACCCGCCGCGCCACGGGGGTATCCTTCCAACCCTTGAACGCCTTGTGGGCGGCATCAATCGCGCAATCCGCCTCGGTCGCCGTAGAAAGCGGAACCTTACCAATCACTTCGCCAGTACTCGGGTTCTCGATGTCAATAAGCTTCGGGTCTACGGGATCTGTCCACTGCCCGTTAACGTAGTTTCTTGCAATTGCACCAGACACGTGTTCTCCTTGGTTTTATGGTTTCAAGCCGACAGCGGATGCCTCGGACTCACAAGATCAATTCTTCATCGCGGCGGTCTGTTTCGCCGTAGCGGTGCAGCGCGGGAGGACGGCTTCCAGCGTACAGCTGCTCGATGTTCCGGTTGATCGCCTCGTTCTGCGCCTCGAAGAGGCTGTTGCCTTGCAGGTCGCTTTCCACGATGAAGGGCCCGAAGCGCTTGACTTCGAAAATCCACATGGCCTGGGCAATGCCGAATTCCTCCAGAAGATGGACGTCGCGCACCGCGTGGATGCCGCGCCCAAGCAGGGCACCCGTGCCGTACCCTACGGTCGTGAGATAGACGGCACCGTTTGGCACAAAGATATCGCGGTAGACGGCTGGCGGCATGCCGCCCTTGCCAATGATGATTTTGGCTTTGCTCATCGGCAGCCATTCCCGCAGGTAGTGCTGAAAACGAAAACTGGCCGTTGCCGTAACCGCACCCACCTTGCAGCGCCCCTCGCTATCCACCGCAGCCGCTGGCGAGCAGTGGAAGTTTACATTGCTGATGGTGGCCGGATCCACCGGCAACGGCTGTTTTTCATCGATGGCACGGCGATAGAGCGCTTCGCGCCCCGTGTAGATCACGCCATCGAGGTAGACAATCTGCCCGATGCGCAGTGTTTCCAGGTCTGCCGGGGCAACAGGCACCTGCAATTGAATCTCGCTGCCAATATCCATCTGGGTTTCGTTTTTATTCATAGTCAACCGTTTCCCGCCGGTAATAATCCGTGAACCACTGCGGATCGGACCGATACTCCACGCGTCCATCGGCATGGATTCGCGCGCAGGCCCGCCGTGCCGCAAGGCAGAAGCAATGCACGCTCATGGGCATGCCCCCCGTGTGGGTATAGGCGATTTCGACATGGCAATCCAGCACCATGGTTTTCCCGGCAAACCCCATCGGCCCGATTCCTGTCTGGTTGCCCAGATCCATCAGTTCCATCTCCAGTTTTGCGATCTCGGGATCTGGATTGCGGTCGCCCACCATCCGCAGGCAGGCGGCCTGCTTGCCGATCACCATGCAGGTATCCTTGCTGCCGCCCAGCCCGACACCAGCGACCACCGGTTGGCAGGCCAACCCCCGGCGACCGAAGCTGATCATTACATCCAGAAAGAAGCGCTTGATTCCATCCAGGCCGTCGCTGGGAAAAAGCATCCGGTAGTCCGTCCCGAACAAGCCGCCCTTGTGCACCGAGATCAGATCGATCCACGCACCGCCGGGTTCGAAGGAGTAGTCGATCTCGGGGGCATGCACGCCGATATTGCTGTTGTTGTCCTTCCGGGTGATCGGATGCACCCGGTTCGGCCGCAAGGGAATCGTATTGGTTCCTTCCGCCGTCGCGCGGCGCAACGACCTTTCCAAGGCCACGAAGCCGCCCTCGATCCGAACCTCGTTCCCGGCTTTGACATACCAGCGGGGCAATCCGGAATCGGCGCACATGGGCCGGGCATCCTGGTCGGCCGCATCCCAGTTTTCCTGCATCGATTTCAGGACGAAGGCACCCAACCCCGTTTCCTTTGCGGCGACTTCGGCAATCCCATTGCGATAGTCGTCCGGAATATGAATCGCCGCGCGTTTCATCAACTCCAGCGCGGTCTCTTCGACGAGACCAATGGGGATGGAAGTGTTGTTATCCATTTTCAACTGCTTGATTTCAATTACTCTGTTGCAAAGCTGCATGGCATTATTAAATCGGTAATGCATTAAATCGCAGAACGGGAATATCATCTATAGATGAAACCGATGCTGTATTGAAAAAACGACATGCGGAATGCAACCACGGCCAGTAGGCAAACATTGTCTATCGACCTACGCATACACCGGAATTTGCGACGATCTTTTCAACCTCGGCCAGATTAGCCATGGTGGTGTCGCCGAAAAGGTGACGGGAAAGGCAGTAATGTACACATTTTCGTCATAGCGGTTTTGTTGGTGTTGGTTCCCGGGATGGGACGAAAGCCGAGAGTTGAATATGCCGAGGCACTTTATCATCATCCTTCGCCCAGGCTACGGCGGGATCCTCGTTGGCGATGCCGTCCTCTCCACTTCAGCGCTTCAAGAAAGCCAGCGGGTTGAGAAGGAGCATGAAGGAGAGCAGCAGGAGCAGAACCGTAACAAGAAAACGAAGACGATCCACCCGAAGATGTCCGCCCAACCAAACTCCGGCAAACGCCGCCGACATGATCACCGGCGCAAAAAAAACCATCTGCTTCCAATCCGGCCAAACCTCGTTTCCGACCGCCAGATTCAGCATGAAGATCTGAAAAGGCGCCAGCAGGACGACCAGCACCGGAGTCACGCTGCGCAACCGCTCGGGCGGCCAGCGGTGGGCTTGGGACCACAGAACAATCGGAGGCCCTCCCACGTTGGCCAGTCCCTGGAAAAAACCGGAAAACCCGCCTGCAAGCGCACCCCACCCCCAGTGGACTTGACTGTGCGGCTCCACCTTGAGAAGCCATCGAATCATCAGCACCGCAAGAACAAGCCCGCCGACAACCCGCTTGACAACACCGGAACCGGAAGAGCCCAGCATACGTAGCGCCAGCACTCCGAACGGTAGCATCAACAACATGAACAACGCCGGAACCAGTAGGCCCCGCCGCTGGATCGAACGCCGCAGGTGATAAATCATGGTGAACTTCTGCAACAGGGAGGCCAGCAGGGTCAATGCAACCGCATTGGGAAAATCATACCCCGTAAAAAGCAGAAGCGGCACGGCAAAGAGACTGAAGGCAAAACCGGCCGCACCCTGTACCAGTGCGCAGAAAGCAAGAATCGCTGCCGCAATTAAAATGGTCATTTTCTACACCTCACATATCGCGGAAAGCCAAATCCACTGAAAACGTCAATAGGCAGAATACCAACAGACATATTACAAGCCTAATCAATTTTTTTATTAGAATGATAAGCAATGCTTA
Source organism: Verrucomicrobiota bacterium (assembly GCA_039715135.1). Lineage (GTDB taxonomy): Bacteria > Verrucomicrobiota > Kiritimatiellia > Kiritimatiellales > Pontiellaceae > Pontiella. The sequence goes on along the minus strand of JBDLHZ010000033.1, from coordinate 302 downwards.
TATGACACTTGCCCAGTTCGCTGCGGTGCGCGAAATTATTCAAACGGGAACGGTGATCGGCGCAGCGCAGAAACTTCACCTCACGCAGCCGGCCGTCACCCAGCAGATCAAACGCCGGAAGAACTATTCCTTGGAACCTTCAGCCCATTAATATGAAAATGAACCGCGGCCCGAAAAAGTTGCACTTATCATTTGAATTCACGGAGGCCATCAGGGAAATGAGCGCCGCTGTCGGCGCCCCCGCCAAGCTCTACGACGTGGGCGTTACCGCGGATCGCATCACTGACATGGCACGGGACGCC
>JBDLHZ010000032.1:0-13297 GCA_039715135.1 Verrucomicrobiota bacterium | reverse complement strand
TGCGCTGGGCACCTTCACGATCGTGCTCAGCCAGGAAAATCTGTTTCAGAAAACCTACCCCTACGAATTCGTCTTTTCCGAAATCGGCGGCCTGCGCGAGGGTGACAACGTCTTCCTGCGCGGAATGAATATCGGTCGCGTCAGCCAGACGGACTTGCAGGACAGCCATGTGCGCGTCTATGTCGCGCTCGATGTGCCGCTCCACCTGCGGCATGGATACAAGATCGACGTCGTCGATGCCTCCATGCTGGGCGGAAAGAACCTGAAAATCTACGAAGGCCCCGACGATGCGCCGGAACTGGGTGTAAACATGACGATCCTAGGGGCGGAACCCGTGGAAATGATCGAGGAAATGGCCCGGGCGGTTGGTGCATTGCAGGATACGATCAATGCCGTCAACGCGGGTGAGGGGACGCTGGGGAAACTGCTGAAGGACGAGGCCGTCTACAACAATGTGGCCAGCATCAGCGAGAGCTTCAAGCAGATCATGTCGCGGCTCGAAAATGGAGAGGGTACGTTGGGCAAGATGCTGGCATCGGACGATGGGCAACTGTACGACGACGGAAAGGCCTTGATGGCCAACCTGCGCACCATCAGCCAGAATTTGGCGGACGGGAATGGAACCCTGGGTCAAATGATATCGGGCGAGGACACGGCCTTCCAGGATTTGGAGGCCACACTGGCCGCTGTCCGAAATATTTCCGAAAGCATCAACTCGGGCGAGGGTACGGTCGGAAAGCTGGTTCGCGATGCCAAGCTCTACGACGAAACCGCCCTGCTGGTCGAAGATGTCCGCGCCGCCGTGGACGACCTCCGCGAAGCTTCGCCCATCACCTCGTTCGGTAGCGTGCTATTTGGTGCCTTCTAGTGTCGCTCGGCACTAAAGCGACCAAGCGGCTTCGCACCGCCGCATTCGCCGCCGCCGCTATTGGGTTGTTGCTGGCCTCCCTCTACATGAGCCACCGTGAACCGCCGCTTGTCCGCATCGGCGAGATCAAGCCCGTCATGAATTTTTCCACGGTGCGTGTACAGGGTGTGCTCGAATCCGAAGCCCGCACATTGCGGGACGGTGCGGTCCTCTACCTCATTGCCGACGAAACCGGATCATTGCCTATATTCAGTCATGCCCCTGTGGAAGAACTCCCCAAGGCCGGGAACTGGGTTGTTGCGACAGGATGTCTGAGCGTGGGAGCCGGCAGCCAAGTGCGCATGCAGGTGCATGATGCCGGGCAGATCGAAGTTATAGGGAAGCCGGCTCCGATCACCGTTCACGGCCAGGTTTCCGATGTGTGGACACCTCCGCCGGATTCCCGCGCACCATACCGGATTGTCTTGGCCCGCCCCGAAGGTTCGTTGGAGGTTGTCCATTGGTTTACGCCGAAACTTCAAGTGGTTGTGGACGACCGGTTGGAAGCCAAAGGCATCCTTGGTTCCTACAAAGGCCGCCTCCAGCTCAAGGTGCGCAAGGCCGAAGACATCCGCCTTCAGCCGGAAGGGTAGGTGCTACGCAGCCAGTCAAGCAGTTCGTCGCGGTTGGCGAAGCGCTCCTCCATCTGGGCATCGTAGGCTTCCTTGAGGATCTGGCCGATGAGCCTGCCCTCCTTGATGCCCATGTCGATCAGGTCGTGGCCGCATATCCATGGTTCGGGCAGGATCGGCTCGTTGGCCATCTCTTCCATGTAGTCGGCCAGGAAATCATAGTTGTCGAGCATTTCATGGCTACCGAGGCAGTCGAGCCGATGCAGTTCTATTTCGAGATCGAAGGTTTCCGCCCCGATCATTTTCCGCAGCTTGGCGGTGCGCATCTTCCGCACCTCCATGAAGCGCATGTGGCCGCGTATGGCCTCGACAATATGCTGCTTCTCCTTGTTGGGAAACCTGAGCCGAGACAGGATTGTTTCCGCCATTTCAGCGCCGATGCTGGCATGTCCGTCGAACCGGATGCGTGGCTTGCCATCTGTGCCAGGGCCTATTCTGGCTGTCGGCGGCTTGCCGACATCGTGCAGCAATACCGTGTAGGCCAGCTCCCGCGCGGTGTATGCGGGCTTGGTTTCCGAGAGGGCAGGCATCCCTGCCTGCTCGTTCATGAGATTGAGCATCAGGACGGTGTGCTCGAAGACGTCGCCCTCGGGATGGAACTGGGGCGGTTGTTCCTGCCCGACCATCGGCAGGAGTTCGGGCAGGATATATTCTAGCAGGCCGAGTTCATAAAGATGCACAAGTGCATCGCCGGGCCGGAGACTCTCCACGAGAATGCGTGTGAGTTCCATCTCAATCCGTTCGGCGCTGATCTTGGCAATCAAATGCGCCATGTTGCGAATGGCGTTTTCGGTTTCCGGATCGAGCGCAAAACCAAGGGTGTGCGCAAAGCGCACGGCGCGCAACATGCGCAGGTGGTCTTCCTTGAATCGCTCGGTCGGATCACCAATGGCGGTGATGATTCTTTTTTCCAGATCGCGCTGGCCGTGGACATGGTCGTGGAGTTGCTCTGCGACGGGATCGTAGAATATGCCGTTGATGGTGAAGTCGCGCCGCAAGGCATCTTCCTTGGCGGCGCAAAAGTGGACGGTTTCGGGATGGCGGCCATCGAGCGTGCCGGCCTCTTTGCGGAAGGTGGCCACTTCGACGGTCTCTTTCCCCTCGACGACCGCGATGACACCAAAGGCCTTGCCGATTGGAATGGTTTTGGGAAAGAGGGCTTCAACTTCTTCGGGAATGGCGTTGGTGGCGACGTCGTAGTCCTTTGGCTCGCGACCAAGCAAGTTGTCCCGCACGCAGCCCCCCGCAAAGAAGGCGAGGAAACCTTTGGACTGCAATGCTTGAACCACTTTGAGTGCGATATTTTTTTGCTGGAGGATTTTGCTCATATTTCTTTTCCGTACGGGAAAGTGAACTATAATGTGGCTAGTGTGTCGAAAAAAACATTAAGGAAAGCAAAGGAAGCAACCATGAATAAATTCCTCCCCTGGAGTGTCCTGCCATTGTTTTGCGCAATTTCCGTTTTTGCGCAGTTTGACGATCCGTTCTCGGTTGACGCCCGATTGGAGGGCGATGCGATACGCCTCGAAGTCGGCGTCCCGGCCAATCATTATCTCTATGCGGAAAGCTTCAAGGTGACCGATGCGCTGGGTAACGGGCAGGAACCGGTCGAGCTTCCGGAAGCCACATCGATCACCGATCCGAATACGGGCAAGCCGAAGCCGGTATTCGGCCAATCATTTAGCGCCGTCTATTCGTGGCAACCGCAAGACGGCGGAGCCGCCGCTTTCCATGTGCAGTATTGGGGCTGCAACGACGAAGTCTGCTTTATCCCGCAAACGAAGGTGGTGGAGCTGGAGGCCGTCGAAAAAGCTCCAGCGGCCGGGAAACCCAAGGTCGGCACATTGACCGATTGGAAGATCGAGCTTGCTAGTTTCAAGGTGCTGGGAATGTATGCGGGCGGCATGAACGCAGAAGAGTTCATCGCGTTTCTTGAACAGGGTGAGGATGATTCCGGTAAAGTCAGCGGGTTTCGTTTGTTCCTGGCGGATCCCGTGGCCTTTGTCCGCGAGTCCGGTTTGGTGTTGACGATCCTTTTTATTCTGGGTGGCGGTCTTTTCCTGAATCTTACGCCATGTGTCCTTCCAATGATCCCGATCAATCTGGCCATCATTGGTGCGGGCGCGCAGGCGGGGTCGAAAGGGCGTGGCTTTGCGCTGGGCGCGACCTACGGCCTGGGCATTGCGCTGGTCTATGGATTGCTTGGTGCCCTTGTTGTGTTGACGGGATCGCAATTTGGAACCATCCAATCCAACCCGTGGTTCAATCTGGTGATCGCCATTGTCTTTGTTGTGCTGGCGCTGGCCATGTTCGACATTTTCCATATTGATCTTTCGCGCTTCCAGTCCAAGATGGGTGGCGGGTTGCAGAAACAGGGTAGCTTCCTTGTTGCGGTCACAATGGGCTCCGTCGCCGCGTTGCTGGCCGGGGCCTGCGTTGCGCCGGTCGTGATTGCCGTGCTGCTGCTGGCGACCAGTATTGGTCCGGTGGGGCTGGCCCTTCCCTTTGTTCTGGGCATCGGCATGGCGTTGCCCTGGCCGTTTGCCGGAGCCGGCCTGTCGTTTCTTCCAAAGCCGGGAAAATGGATGGAATACGTCAAGTACGGCTTTGGTGTCGGCATTGTCCTGTTCGCGCTTTACTACGGCCACCTCAGCTACCGTGCCTTCCATCCGGTTGAGCTGGAGAGCGGAGTCGATGGACGGACAAACGAAGGTTTGGCTGAAGCATTTAGGCAGTCCCGGCAAGAAGGTAAACCCGTGCTGATCGACTTTTCGGCAAGCTGGTGCAAGAACTGCGTGGCCATGGAAAAGACCACATTCAAGGACGAAGCCGTGAAGGCGAAGCTCGAAGGCTACACCTTCATCAAATATGTTTCCGAAGATCCGCAAAACCCCAAAACGCAAGCGGTGTGGAAGCACTTCGGCGTGCAGGGGCTGCCAACCTTCGTTGTGCTCCGCGCAAAATATTAATCCAGCGAATAAATGGTCACATGTGTGCCGACCCGGCTCCGATCCGATTCGGAGTAGGCGGTTGTAGTGTTGGCTCTGTGGGCCAATCGATAGGATGGCATGGCACCCCATCCGTGAATTGCCCTAAAGGTTGGCAGGTAAGAGACGGGGTGCCGTCCATGCCGGCGCAAATCCTGGTGGAGACCCGGGCAATCAGCCGGGTCTTGCGCTGGAAGTAGCGTTCAACTGTTCCGAAGCGCCGTGCAAAAAAGCGCACTGGGCCGTTGTGCGGATAGGCATGGACCGAGGCCGTGTAGACCGTTCCTGCCGGGCCGGCATCTATGGCGCGAATGTGGATCAGCACTTCGTATTTCCCAAAGAACCGCTTCCCTGTGGCATGGTAGACCAGATCGAAGGTGGAGTCCGACGTTTGCCTGCGGCACAGCTCGAAAAGATCCGTGCGCTGGTTCTTTTCGTTGACGTAGTAATAGGTTCCGTTGCCGGTTCCAACGATTGGAAAATCGATGGTGCCGTCCTTGGAAACCGACTGCCGGTATTCCCCTTGGATGCGCTGGACCAAGTCCGGCTGGTTCAGATAGCCGACTGCGGCATCGAACCGCGCCGGCAACACCCCGCAGGCTTCCGTTCGGATGCACTTCTTTTCCAGCAGCGCCTTGGCGGCGGCATCATTCAGCAAATCGGCCGTTCCAAGCGCAAAGGCGACTGGCGACACCATCGCCAGCACGATTGCTAGGCTCTGTAGGATACGTTTTTTTAGCTGCTTGCAAAACCTCGGCCAAACTCGCGACGGTGTAGCGCGTGCTTCCATTCCGATGGAGCACGCCTCCTTCAGGCAGAACACGTTGCGCGGAAAGCGCGCTCCCGCAGACGGGAAGCACGCACCACACCAGTAAGGGCTTTTGCAAGTGGCTCTTTTCATGGGAAAGCGGCATTAGACGGCACCACGGGGCGATGTTCAATAACGGATTTTTGGTTTTGCAGTAGGCGGGAAGACTGCAAAGATAGCCACCCATGAAAAACAATCGGTTAACCTGCGCCTATTCCACCTGCCCGAACGATACGTTCATCTTTTGCCGTTTGGTGCAGAAGAGCGATATCGATGTGCATCTGCACGATGTCGAAACCCTCAACCGCTGGGCGTTCGAGGAGCGGTTCGATGTCACCAAGCTCTCTTTCCACGCCTGGTTGTTGGTACAGGATAAATATCAGTTGCTCAATGTCGGCGCCGCGCTAGGTCGTGGTTGCGGGCCGCTCGTGATAAGCCGGCAAGATGCCGACGATACGTACCGCCGGCATCTTGCCGGCTCTGTTGCAGTGCCGGGCGAATACACCACCGCGCATTTGCTGCTACGCCTCTGGAACCCGGAAATCAAGAACCGCATTTTCATGCCGTTCGACCAAATCATGGATGCTGTCGAATCGGGCGAGGCCGATGCCGGCGTAATCATCCACGAAGGACGTTTCGTCTTCAAGGAGCGTGGCTTCCAGTGTTTGCAGGATTTGGGCGAATGGTGGGAAGACGAAACCGGCCTGCCGATTCCGCTCGGTTGCATCGCCGCGAAGAAAAGTCTCGGCGCGGAGCGAATTGCCGAAATCGAGCAACGGTTGAAGCGATCGATCCAAGCCGCGTTCGCTGATCCCGGATCAACCACCGAATATGTAAAGGCTCACGCGCAGGAACTCGACGACACCGTCATCCGCAAGCACATCGGAACCTACGTCAACAACTTTACCCTCGACCTCGGCGACGAAGGTCGCGCGGCGATCAATAAGCTGCAGGAGATGGCCGAAGCGGCAGGAGTTTTCCAATGATCGGGATTTTGTTTGCAACGGAGATGGAGGCCAAGCCGTTCCTCGACAGGGGCGAGCCGGAGGGAACGGTTGTGCTTGTTTCCGGAATGGGGATGAAGGCAGCACGCGCGGCAACCCTTGAGCTGATTGAAAAGCACGGTTGTACATCGGTTATCAACGCCGGAGTGTGCGGTGCGCTCGACGATAGCCTGGAACGCGGTTCGGTTCACCGTGTTTCATCCGTTGGCGTAGATGGGGCGACCAGCTCTGTCGTACTGGGAAAAGAAGGATTGCGACTTGTAACCGTTGAAAAACCCGTATTCCAGCCGGATCGAAAAAAGGAACTCTCCTCATTTGGCGAACTGGTCGACATGGAGGGCTATGCCGTCGCCCGCGCCTGCAAGGAACACAACATTCCCTGCATCATGGTCAAGGGGGTCACCGACTTTGGCGATAGCAATGGCAAGGCCGATATCCAGAAGAACATCGCCACCGTTTCCGAATCCGTAGCGGATGAGGTTTTGACTGTCTTGCGTTGCGGCGCAGCCGCCTTGGAGTGCGGAGGCAAGGCGCTAGCTGCGACTCCGCTTTTAAAAAAGCTCCACTCCTTCACAAAAATCGAGCACACCATCTTCAGTTTGCCGCTGCTGTTTGCCGGCGCGTGGCTCGGGGCGGGGGGCATGCCGTCGATCAAGGCATTGCTGCTGGTCGCGCTCGTCGGCCTTGGAGCACGCACTTTTGGCATGGCGGCCAACCGTATCTTCGACAAAAATATCGACGCCAAAAACCCGCGCACGAAAAACCGCGAGCTACCATCGGGCAAGCTCTCCATGGCGCAGGGAGTTGGCGTGGCGCTTGTTGGGTTGCTACTTTATTTTGCGGGCTGCGCGTTGCTGGGATCGACTGTGCTAAAGCTTTCTCTAGTTCCCTTGGTTCCGCTGGCACTCTACTCCCTGCTCAAACGCTTCACGCCGTTGTGCCACTATGGAATTGGTGTGTGCCTGGCGGCCGCGCCGCTCGGCGCGTTTGTGGCCGTCACAAACAGTCTGACTTTCACGCCTGAGGTGTTGCTGCTGGCTCTCTTTACCTTCTGCTGGATCAGTGGCTTTGACATTATCTATGCGCTGATGGACATCGACTTCGACCGCGCCAACGGCGTGCGCAGCATCCCGGCATCGCTCGGCTCCACCGGCGCGCAGGTGGTTGCAGCCATTACGCATCTGGTTTCGTTCGCGGTGTTGGTGTTGTTGTGGATGTCGGTCGGGGGCACGCTTTCGTTTGTTGCCCTGCTGGTATCGGCCGGCGCGTTCGCTGCGGCCTACTTGCAAAGCATTCCGATTCCCGTTAGGTTTTTCCCGATCTCCGCCATCGCCGGAATGTCAGGAGCATTGGTCATCCTGCTGGGGGGATGACTTGCAACGAATTAATGTAAAGCAGCGAATGGGTTCTTGGAATGGAAAACCGGATGCATAATATTGAATTGCTATATCCTGAATTTTCTTATTCGATTGTTGGGACGGCAATGGATGTGCATAACAAACTGAGGCCGGGATGGGATGAGTGGGATTGCCACCGTGCCATGATTGATGCATTGCAGAAGAGGGGGCACTCGGTATTAAGCCACGACCGCAAGGACTTGAAGCACAGGGGTGTGGCGGTAGATCGACTTGAGCTAGATCTTCTCGTCGATGATTTGGTCATTCTCGAGCTGAAGCATATCAAATCCAACTTCCATCCGGAACACTACACCCAAATCATAAACTACCTGAAGCGATGGGAGAAAAAACTCGGTATCCTGATCAACTTTGGGTTGGAGCAGCTTCGCTACCAGCGGGTTCCCTTCACCTCTGCCCAAGGGGTTATTGCCTGCACGGGACATTGGAACGAACTGCAATCTGAATACAGCAAGGTGCTCGCGTCAGCTATGGATGCAATTTTGTGCGAACATGGTTTGGGCTATGGCATAGCTCTCTACAAAGAACTATTGTGGGCGGAATTGGTGCACAAAGGGGTTGAAACGGTAAAGCCAAGCCTTTCCCCGCAGTTGGATGGCGTATGCCTTGGAGAACGGACAGTAGATGTCATTCTTGTTGGCTCGGAATTGATGGCAATGGTTTCGGCATCCTCGACTGGCACGTCCGCAACGGATCTCAGCTACCTGAAGACCTATATGCGGCAAGCTGGTGTTAGCGAGGGTGTTCTAGTGAATGTCGGAAATTCTGAAATCCAGTTAAGAGGGGTTCGGTAAAGGATTCGTTGCTTTACATTAATTCGTTGCAAAAGGAATAACATGGATTTGGTTGTGGCAATGACGGGTGCTTCGGGTGCACTGGCGACGAAGCTGCTGATTGAAAAATCGCAGTGGCCGGTAACATTGGTGGCAAGCCAAATGGGGCGCGTGGTTTATGAGCAGGAAGTCGGCCCTTTTGCCGAGCTTGAGGCACTGGCAACCAAGGTGTGGGGCGACGCCGACCTGACCGCGCCGATCGCATCGGGGTCGGTTCCAACGGCCGGAATGGTGGTTATGCCATGCTCGGCCAACACACTCGGCAAGGTGGCTGCGGGCATCGCCGACTCGCTCATAACCCGTGCGGCGCACTGCCAGTTGAAAGAAGGGCGCAAGCTGGTGCTCTGTGTACGCGAAGCGCCGTGGACGCTGCCCAACGCGCAGAGCGCAGCCACGGTTGCCGCGGCGGGCGGAACCATTATGCCGATCTCGCCGCCGTTCTACATGGCCAAAGGCCGTGATGCCTCCGATGTGTCTGTCGCCGAAATGCTTGGCTACTATGTTGACCACGTCCTCTCCCTTTTCGGGCAGGAAGCACCACGGACTTGGGCTGACATAAGATGAAACCACGAAATACACGAAATACACGAAAAATGATCCTGTTGGACGTTTGTGTATTTAGTGTATTTCGTGGTTAATCAATTTAAGGAGTTAGGTATGTTTAGGGATTTAAGGGAGTTTATTGCGGCGCTGGAAGCCAAGGGCGATCTGGTGCGGATCAAGGCGGAGGTCGATCCGGACCAGGAGATCACGATCATCCAGCACAAGGTGCTGGCCGCGGGCGGTCCGGCGCTGTTGTTCGAGAATGTGAAGGGATCGCCGTATCGGTTGGTGAGCAATCTTTACGGTACGCCGGAGCGTGTCCGGATGGTTTTTGGCCGCGATCCGGCGGAGATCGGCGAAGAAATGGCCGGGCTGTCGGAACAATTGATGCCTCCCACACCTTTAAAGGTGTGGGCAAACCGTGGCACGATCAGGAAGGTTTTCAACAGCCGCATGAAGACGGTTCGTTCCGGGCCGGTGCTGGAAACGGTTTGCGAACCTGCCAATTTAAACACATTGCCTGTACTGAAATGCTGGCCACTCGATGGCGGGCCATTCTTTACGCTGCCGCTGGTGCATACGGCCGATCCGGAAACGGGTGGCGGGAATCTTGGGATCTATCGCATGCAGCGCTACGACGATTTCTCGACGGGCATGCATTGGCAAATCGAGAAGGGCGGGGGTTTTCATTTCAAAAAGGCTGTTGCACTTGGACAGCCGTTGCCGATCAGTGTGGCGCTGGGTGGGCCGCCCGCGCTGACCTTTGCGGCGATTGCGCCGCTGCCGGAAGGGATCGACGAACGTCTGCTGGCTGCGCTGATGCTGGGCCGTCCGCTGGAGGTATTGCACCGCAAGACAACGGGTCACTGGGTTTCCTCGCAGGTCGAGTTTCTCATCGAGGGCAGCGTGGCACCGGGCGACGTGCGTCGCGAGGGGCCGTTTGGCGACCACCTCGGCCACTATTCCCATTCGGCGGATTTTCCCGTATTCCGTGTTGATCGCGTGCTGGCGCGCAAAGATGCGATCTATCCAGCCACCGTGGTCGGCAAGCCGCCGCAGGAGGATTTCTTCATTGGCAATGCACTGCAGGAAATGTGTGTGCCGTTGCTGAAGATGATGCGACCCGCCGTCGTGGATCTGTGGTCGTATGCCGAGACTGGCTTCCATCCGCTGGCGGCGATGGCTGTGAAGCAGCGCTACGGCAAGGAGGCGCTCAAGCACGCGCTTGGTATTCTTGGCGAGGGGCAGCTTTCGCTGACCAAAGTGCTGATGGTGGCGGACGACGATGTAGATGTGCGCGATTTCCATGCGGTCAGCCGCGCATTGCGCGAACACCTCGATCCGGTCGATGGCGTGCACCTGCTGGCACCGACGGCACAGGACACGCTCGATTTTACCGGCCCGGCCATCAACTTTGGCAGCCGCCTATTGCTGTTGGCCAACAAGGGGAAGGATTCGCCGCTGCGTCCTGCGCCGCCTCCACCCCCAAAACCAGCGGAAGTGCATTCGGGAATCCGTGACATGCGTGCCTTTGGCGAGGGTGTGCTGATGGTGCAGGTGTCCAAGGGCTGGAACCGCGACGAGATCCAGAAGTCGCTTGAAGGGCATCCGGTGGCGAAGCAATATGTTTTGCATGTGGCGGTTTCGGGGGATGTCGATATCCACGACGACATGATGGCGCTGTGGGGCTGGTTCACGCGCTTCGATCCCTATCTGGACATCCATCCTGCGGAGCGCGAATTGCGCGGCAACAAGTTGGTGATGCACCTGCCGTTGCTGATCGACGCCACGTGGAAGGAGGGATATAGAAAGCCCGTCGAGTTCGATCCCGAAATCGAACAGCGCGTCAACGATAATTGGGAGAGCTACGGAATCGGGATCTAGCAGCGAATGAATGTAAAGCAACTAATCCATTCCTCCGAACCATTCGTTGCTTTACATTAATTCGTTGCGAACATTTCTTCATGCATAGCCAGAATCTAAATCGAGACACACTGATATCCGCAGAGGAAAACCGCGAGATGTTCGACCGCATTGCGCAGCACTACGATGCGGCGAACCGGGCGATTTCGATGGGGATGGACAGGGTGTGGCGGCGGAAGACGGTCGAATTGCTCAACCCGTTCCGGGGCGGACGCTACCTCGACATCGGCACGGGTACGGGCGATCTGGTTTTCGAGATTCTGGACCAGTCGGCCAATGTGTTGATCGATGGAATTGACCCGGCGGAGCAGATGCTGGAGGTTGCGCGCGGCAAGGCATCCAAACGGGGCGTGGGCGATGCGGTATCGTTTTTCACGGCGGATGCGCTTGATCTTCCGATGGAGGGCGAAACCTACGACGGCATTGTTTCGGGGTTTTGCTTCCGCAATATCGAGCAGCGCCAAAAGGCGCTGGAGGAAATGCTGCGGGTACTCAAGCCGGGCGGCAAGCTGGTGATTCTCGAGGCCACCTATCCCGCAAATGCGTTCATCCGCTTGGGATACAAACTCTACATGCCGTTGGTTCCAATCATTGGAAAAACACTTGGTGGCGGTTCGGCCTACAAGTATCTCGTCGATTCCATCGAGGATTTCCCAAAACCGGAAACCGTGACCGATATGTTCAGCGCGGCGGGCTTTTCGGGCGTGCAGTTTAAGCCGCTAACGTTTGGAACGGTTTGCATATTTTCTGGAAAAAAGAAGCAACGAATGAAGAGAGATAATGAAATTGTTTTTGCAGGGGCGCCATACAGCAATTCGGCCCCGCTGGTGGAGAGGCTGGTGGAGATTGATCCGCGTGTGCGGGTCATTACCGACCACCCAGCGAATCTGCTAGCCGACCTGAATGCAGGGCGGGCCGATGTGGCGCTGATTCCGGTTGTGCACCTGTTCAGCCATCCCGAGTTGACGATGATCGACGGGCTGGGTATCGCGGCCAACGGTTCGGTGAAGAGCGTGTTGCTAAAGTGCAATGTCCCGGTCGACCAGATCAAGACGGTTGCGCGCGATCCCGCTTCGGCCACCTCCAATATGTTGGCGGAGCTTTTGTTGAAAGAACACTATGGCCGCGAGATCCAAATGCATGATTTCCAGGCATTGGAAAAACCGGATGCAGCGGTGGTGATTGGCGACCGTGCGCTCTGTTCCGATCCCGCGCCGACGGGCGACATCGATCTCGCCGAAGCGTGGAAGGAGATGACCGGCCTGCCGTTCGTCTTTGCCGTCTGGGCGGTGCGGAAGGATTTCCCGGATATTGAGGCGGTCACCGAGATCGCCCATGCCGCCTGCAAGGCAGGCTTACTGTCCATGGAGAAAATCGCCGCGTGCTATGCCGTCGAACTCGGCAACACCCAATCCTTCTGGCTCGACTACCTTGGTAGCTCCATCCACTACGAGCTTGATGAGCGGGATCTGGCCGGGATGAATCGGTTTCGGGAACTTATTTCCATGGGTTGATGCAGTTCGCTCCCGGGGATTCGATGTCTTTGGTGTTGCGGGTGACGACGGTGAGGCCGTTTGCGATGGCGGTTGCGGCGAGCAGGCCGTCGATGGCGGGAAGTTTCCTGCCTTTTTTTTCGGCCTCTGCCGAGATGGATCCCCATGTTTCCGCAACTTCGGCATCGATGGGAAGTACCTTTGCTTTGAAACGGTTTTGCAGGTCGTGGTCGACCCATGTTTGCAGACGGAGCCGTTTCCGGCCTTTGGGCAGTTTGCCGATTCCCTTGAGAATCTCCCCTATCGTCAAGACGCTGATAAACAGATGGTCTTCATCCTGCGACGAGAGCCATTCGACAACCTTTGGTGAGGGATCCGGTTTAATGAGTTCGGACAGGAGGCAGGTGTCGAGCAGGTATTTCATAGCTCAACCTTGCGCCCGGCATCCTTGGAGCGTTTGGTGTCAAGCTCCTGTCCTTTGAGTGGAGATGCCTGGAAAAAATCAACGAGGCTTCCGCTTTGGCGTTGTGTGGTTTTCCGGTAGTCATCCATGGAAAGAATGACGACCATTTCCTTTCCATGGCGCGTAACCTTTTGCGGACCGTTGTTCAATGCTTTATCCACCACACGGCTGAAGCCGTTCTTCGCGTCCTGCAATGCCCATGTGTTCTTGACCATGACCACCTCCTTGGTTTTGCGGTTAAACTAGCCGGACTGGCCAGAAATGCAAGTTTTCTTTTGTGCCGAAGTTT
>JBDLHZ010000031.1:0-13399 GCA_039715135.1 Verrucomicrobiota bacterium | reverse complement strand
TGGCCACTGGACAAAGCCGAGCGCGTCGGGCCGGAAAGCGGAAATCTGCCCGAGGTCACCCTCCGAGCAGATTCCGCAGATTTTCACAAATGGAGCCATAGACCCTCTCGTGACCCTGTCTAAGAGTCCACAGATTTCGCAGATTACCCAGATTCTAGATCTGTGAACATCTGTGTAATCTGTGGATTTAATTTATTCGGCAAGGGCCTCGGCGGCCGGTTCCAGCTCAAGCTCGGCGATGTCTTCGGCGATTTCGGACGCAGCCTCGATCGCCATTTCCTTGCGGGCATCGCAATCGGAATTGAATAACGGGTTCTGGCCGTCGGCCCAGACGATTTCAACGTCGTCAATGCCGATGAATTCGGCTGCGTGGCGAATCTGGCAGGTGAGCGCGTCGCGCGGATCGTCTTCCGTGTAGACCCCACCGGAGGCAACCAGCAGAACAATGCTCTTGATCTTGTGCAGGGGCTTGATGCCCTCTTCGGCACTGACCGTGAATGTCAGCCCGGGGCAAAGAACCTGATCGACCCATGCCTTCATGATGGCCGGAAGAGAGTAGTTCCACATCGGCATGGTGAGCACGAGCACATCGGCTTCGTTAAAGATCTCGGCCTGCTTGGCGGCATAGTTCATAGCCATTTCCTCGGCCTTGGACGGCTCGTAGGATTCGTCGAAGACGGGATACCATGCACGTTTGTAGAGCTCGTAGGAATAGTATGGTGGTTTTTCGTCGTAAAGGTCGGTATTCACCAGCTCAACATCCGGCCGAAGCTCGATCAGCTTGCCAAAAAAGGCGGCGGCGAGCTGTTTTGAAACAGACTCTTCGGTCGGCTTCGGATTCGCGCATACGTGTAAAACATTCATCAAAAACTCCTTGTAATTAACGCCCTAACGGCTTTTTTCCAAATCAGAAGAGGGGGTTATAGCCTAAAAGCTTCCGGCGGTACAACCAATAACCCGCAAAAGAGCCTGTCTACAACGGCGAAGATCCCCCGTTCTTTTAAAAATAACGGAAAACAAGCCTTGCGTTCGCTAGTGCGGTTTGTTTAAAAACCACGCTCCCAATTGAACACGAGGATTTTAGCCATGAAGACAGATATTCATCCGAACTATGAAGAAGCGGTGATTCGCTGCGCCTGCGGAAACGAGATCAAGACCAACTCGACCGTCAAGGAGATGCACGTGAACACCTGCTCGAGCTGCCACCCGTTCTTTACGGGCAGTGCCAAGCTGATCGATACGGAAGGCCGCGTGGACCGCTTCAACAAGCGCTTTGCAGAAGGCACCTACTAGCGACCAATCCCGAAGGCCGGACTTGCGCAAGCACGTTCGGCCTTCTTGTGTCTACACCCCATCCCGCTCCTAAACGGTAGATTCCATGATTGACCACAGTTATCTCGAACAACTCCAGACCCAGCTCGGAGAACTCGAAACGCGCATGTCGCAACCCGAGGTTTCCGCCGACCCAAAAAAGATGCAGGAGTGCATGCGGGAATATTCGCATAAGAAGAAACTGGCCGAGTGCGCAACCAACTACCTGAACCTGCTGGACACCAAGGCCGAAAGTGAAGGCATCCTTGCCGATGCCGACTCCGATGCCGAGCTACGCGAAATGGCCGAAATGGAGATCGCCGAGGCGGAAGAGAAGCTGCCCATTGCCGAGCGCGAAATGATGATTTCGCTCATTCCGCCCGATCCCACCGACAGCCGCAACGTCATCATGGAAATCCGCGCCGGAACCGGCGGCGACGAAGCCGGCATCTTCTGCGGCGACCTCTACCGCATGTACACCCGCTATTTCGATACCAAAGGGTGGAAGCATGCCGTCATGGACGTCAGCCCTTCCGAAGCCGGCGGCTACAAGGAAGTCTCCTTCTCCGTCGAAGGCGAAGATGTCTACAAGGTTCTCAAGCACGAAGGCGGAACCCATCGCGTGCAGCGCGTCCCCCAAACCGAAACACAGGGGCGCGTCCACACCTCCGCCGCCACGGTTGCGGTATTGGCCGAAGCCGAGGAAGTCGACATCGAAGTCCGCACCGAAGACCTGCGTATCGACACCTACCGCGCACAGGGCGCCGGCGGGCAGCACGTCAACACCACCGACTCCGCCATCCGCATCACCCACATTCCCACCGGCGTAGTCGTGCAGTGCCAAGACGAGCGCTCGCAGCACAAGAACAAGGCCGCCGCCATGAAGGTGTTGCGCGCCAGGCTATTCGACGACCAGCAACGCAAAAAAGCCGAGGCCGAGGCCTCCGAACGCAAATCGATGGTTGGCTCCGGCGACCGCTCCGAAAAGATCCGCACCTACAACTTTCCGCAGAACCGCCTGACCGACCACCGCATCGGCCTAACGATCTACAAGCTCGACCGCGTCATGGAAGGCGACCTCGAAGAAACGCTCACCGCACTCTACGAGCACGACGTCGAAGAACGCATCAAGCAGCAGATGCAGTCGTAAAGATTGCGCATCCGCATTTCCTGCACAAAGCCTCATTGAATTTCCGCTCACCGGAAACTATGCTCTCCCCTCGTTTCAGAAAGGAGTGCCATGAGATCAAACACTTCGCGCGGGCCGGGCATTATCGGCAAATTGGTTTTTAGCGGATTTGGACTTTTCTTTGCCGTTTTCGGCTTCCAGATCGCCGTCAAGCAGGAGTGGGGAAAGCTTCAGGAAACCATCGCCATGCAGCAGTGGCAACAAGTCCCCTGCACCATCGTTTCAAGCACGGCAAAGGATGCCGGCGAAGACTTTCAATTGATGGTCTCTTTCCGCTACGAAGCGAATGGGCAAACGTTTATCGCCGATCGCTACGGCAAATACCCGCACTTCACGGCAGATAGCATCATCGAGGTCGATCAGGAGCAGAAAAAATTCCCGAAGGGAAAGGTCACCCACTGCCACTGCAACCCGGCAAACCCCACCGAAGCCGTACTCCGACGCTCCTCCATAAAAGGAGCCAACACCTCTTTCCTGCTCACCTTCATTTTCCCGGCCTTCGGCCTCCTCTTCGCCATCCTTCCGTGGATCGGTAGACGCAAAAAAGAAACGGAGGCAAAAAAGGAAATAAAACCGGCCGCCGCCAAAAAACCCCTAATTGCTTTTGGTGCCGTTTTTGCGCTCATCGGGCTCGCTGTCTCGATACCGATGTTTATCATACCGCTGCAAAAGATCGCTGGCGCAAAAAGCTGGGACACCATCGATGCCACTGTGGTTTCAAGCAAGGTCAAATCGCATGACAGCGACGACGGCACCACCTACAGCGTCTACATCGCCTACCGCTACAAGGTCGACGGCGTGGAATATCTCGGCGACAAGTACACCTTCATGGGCGGCTCCAGTAGCGGCCGCGAAGGCAAGACCGAAATTGTCCGGCAATATCCCGAGGGGCACCGGTTCAGCGTTTATGTGGATCCGGCCAATCCATCCGAATCCGTCATCAATCGCGAGTTTACATCCATGATGCTGCTTGGGCTGATTCCGCTGGTCTTCTCCATTGTTGGAATCGTCATAATGGTTGCCGCATTCCGGGCCAAGAAAGCCAAGCTTGACAACCGACAATCACAGGAACAAATCGTGACTCTCGAAGGTACATCCCCTGTCGGCAAAGCTGTCGGACTAATCATCTTCACAGTCATCTGGAATGGCGTTGTTTTCCTCATCTTCAAATCCGATGCCCCAATTCTCTTCCACATCGTATTTGGCTTCTTCGGGGTCGTCATGATTCTCGCATCCATCCACGCGATCCTGACCATCTTCAACCCGCGCCCCACCGTCGAGATCACCCCCGGCAACATCCACCCCGGCACCAGCGTTGCCATGCGCTGGCGCATGGATGGCCGCACCGACCGGATTGGAAAACTAACCATCTCCCTCCAATGCCTGAGAATCACCACCGAAACCAGCGGTAGTGGAAAAAACAGGAGTACGCGGGTAGTCAAAACACCTTTGCATGAAACCGTATTGCTGGAAACCGAGAGCCAAAACGAGATTGCGCAAGGCACGTTGCAGTTCACCGTACCCGAAGAACAGCCACCCTCCGAGCCGGGCAATGACGGAGGAATCCGCTGGCAGCTCCTGTTCCACGGCGACATTTCCCGGTGGCCCGACCTGAAAGAGGAACTTCCCTTTACGGTCTATCCGGAACGTGAGGTGTGAGGCGTGTATCCTGGAGTGCGCCGACCCCGTCGGCGCTCTGGACTGCGCTGACACCGTCAGCGCTCTAAAAGCGGAGACGGGGTCTCCGCACTCCAGAATATTCCATACGTCGTCCTTTGCGCGGTTTTCCCTTGCAACACGATGCTTTCATGTTCTTAATTGATACATGCAAGACAAAAGGCCATATTGGCCGCACGCACCCATGCATGCGCTCTCCGAATCGGGCGGCTACATGGTCACCTGCGGCACCTACCGCAAAGTCCATATCCTCGACACTCCCAAAAAACTCACCCTCGTTCGAACCATGCTTTTCGAGCAGGCCGACAAGTTTGAATGGGAACTACAAGCATGGGCAATCATGGCCAACCACTACCACTTCATCGCCCTCTCCCCGAAAAATGCCGAAACGCTCAAGCCAATGGTTTCGGCCATCCATAAATGGTCGGCATGGAAGCTAAACAAGATCGACAACACCGAAGGGCGCAAGGTATGGCACAACTACTGGGACAGTCGCATTACCCACCAAACCTCATGGTTCGCCCGTCTGCACTACGTGCATCAAAACCCGGTGCATCATGGTATAATCGACAATGCCGCAAACTATCGCTGGTGCTCGCAAGCATGGCTTGAACACAACGCCACCCGCTCTTTCGTCAACACCCTCGCCCAGTTCAAAACCGATCGTATTAACGTACTCGACGATTTTTGAGCGGCGCAGCGGAAAATTCCGGAGTGCGCCGACCCCGTCGGCGCTCTGGACTGCGCTGACACCGTCAGCGCTTTGAAAGCGGAGACGGGGTCTCCGCACTCCAGGTTTTTCTAATACGGATCTCCTTGCCCTGCCAGTCGATGACCTTGTCTTCGTGCAGGCGCTGGATGAGGCGCGAGAGGCTTTCGGGGGTGGTGCCGATGGCGGCGGCGATGTCTTTCTTGGAAAGCGGCGTGTGGATGGTTTCCTTCTCGCCGTACTGGCTGCGCAGGAAGCTGAAAAAACGCTGCTCAACATCCTCGGTGGTCAATTCCTGGATGCGCTCGGCAAGATAGCGCTGCTTTGACATCAGCATGGCAATGAAATCGTTGCGGAACCCCTCTTCGGCGAGCAGCTGGTGGATCCCATTCTTCGGAAACGAGAGCACCGTTGCTCCCGTCACCGCGCGGGCAGAGACCGGATAGCGCTCCTTCTCAAACAGCACCACCTCGGCAAATACCTCGCCGGGCTTGATCACGCGAATAACCACCTCGCGCCCATCCTCGGTATTCTTGTGCAGTTGGATGTTGCCATCGACAAGCAGGAACATGCTGTTCCCCTTTTCGCCTTCATGGAACAGGTAGTCGCGCTTCTTCACCGACCTGAGGTTGCCGATGGCCGCCAGTTCCCCGCGATGCCCGTCGGACAGCCCTTTGAAAAAAGGCGACTGGTTGATCAATAGCTCGATATTCATGTCGTCATCCTGACCATCCCCGCCCCACCATTCAACCCAATTAGCGTTCATTCGTGTCCATTCGCAGTTTCCTTTTCCCCCTATTGGGACTAATCTCCCGCCATGAACAACGTTTGGTTTGCATTGGGGCTTACCCTGTTTGCCGGCATGGCCACGGGCATTGGCAGTGCGATCGCGTTTCTGGCGAAGCGCACGAACTACCGATTCCTCTCCGTCGCCACCGGCTTTTCCGCCGGCGTGATGCTCTACGTCTCCTTCGTGGAAATCTTCATCAAGGGTGTCGACTCGTTGGTGGAATCCTACGGCGACCCCATGGGCCACTGGATCAATGCCGCCTCCTTCTTCGGCGGCATGGCGCTCATCGGCCTGATCGATGCCCTCATTCCGCACGCCGACAACCCGCACGAAATCCACTCCGAATTTGAAACCGCACCGCTACACAATCCCGATGCGCCCATTCCCTCCCCCGAACACCAACACGACGAATGCATCGTCGGCACCCACCGCCACCACAACCCCAAGCTCATGCGCATGGGGCTGTTCACCGCGCTCGCCATCGCCATCCACAACTTTCCCGAAGGCCTCGCCACCTTCCTCGCCGCGCTCGAAGATCCCGCGCTCGGCATACCGATTGCCATCGCCATCGCCCTGCACAATATTCCCGAAGGCATCAGTGTCTCGGTGCCGATCTTCTATGCCACCGGCAACCGCAGGAAGGCCTTCGTCTACTCCTTCCTCAGCGGCCTTGCCGAACCCGTCGGCGCAGGCATAGCCTACCTCGTGATCCGCTTCATCGTCGGCAGCGATTCCGGCGTCATTCCGCCGCAAATCATGGGCGTGCTCTTTGGCGGTGTCGCCGGCATCATGGTCTACATCAGCCTCGATGAACTCCTGCCCACCAGCCGTGCCTACGGCAAGGGGCACGACAGCCTCTTCGGCCTCGTTGCCGGCATGCTCGTCATGGCGCTGAGCCTCCTGATGATGCGCTGAAAAAACCAAAATTTTTTCACCTTCTTGATCCATATCAAGGAATAGGTGAGCGGCGTGTGCATAATTGGCGGCATCGTTATCAAGAAATGCGACCGGTACTTCCGGCGCTTAACCTAGGAGAAAGATGTGAGTATGTTTTGTTACCAGTGCCAGGAAACGGCAAAAAACGAAGGCTGCACCATTCGCGGTGTCTGCGGAAAAGATGAACCCACCGCCAACCTGCAGGATCTTCTCGTCCATATCCTGAAAGGGATTTCCATCTATGGCGAAAAATCCGAACCCGTAGACAAAGAAGCCGGCCGCTTCATCATGGAATCCCTCTTCGCAACCATCACCAACGCCAACTTTGATGAAGACCGCTTTGTGGAACTGATCGAACAGGCGCTTGTTCTGCGCGACAAAGCCAAGGCCGGGAGCGGCGTTGAGTCCACGCATGATGCCGCCGTCTGGACCGGAAGCGGAAAAGAGGCCTTCCTCGCGAAAGCTCCAAGCGTCGGCGTTCTGGCCACCGAAAACGAAGATGTCCGCTCCCTGCGCGAACTCATTATCTACGGCCTCAAGGGCATGGCGGCCTACACGAAGCACGCAGAGGCTCTCGACAAGGAAGACGATGCGCTCTATTCCTTTGCCATGGAAGCCCTCGCGGCAACCACCAAGGATCTCTCCGTCGATGAACTGGTTGCCCTGACGCTGAAGACCGGCGAAATGGGCGTTACCGCCATGGCCAACCTCGATTCGGCCAACACCGGCGCCTATGGAAACCCGGAGCTCACGGAAGTGAACATTGGCGCAGGCGACAAACCGGGCATCCTGATCTCGGGCCACGACCTCAAGGATATGGAAACGCTCTTGGAGCAGACCCAGGGCACCGGCGTGGATGTCTACACCCACTCCGAAATGCTGCCGGCGCACTACTACCCCGCCTTCAAGAAATATCCGCATCTCGCAGGCAACTACGGGGGCTCCTGGTGGCGTCAGAACCAGGAATTCGACGAGTTCAACGGTCCTATTCTGATGACCACAAACTGCATCGTCCCCCCACGGGAAGACTACCAGAACCGCCTGTACACGACGGGCATGGCGGGCTATCCGGGCGCCAAGCATATTCCGGATGCGGAACCGGGTAGGCAAAAAGACTTCTCGGCGATCATCGAACATGCCAAGACCTGCAAACCGCCGGTCCAGATTGAGACCGGCACCATAACGGGCGGCTTTGCACACAACCAGGTGATGGCTCTCGCCGACAAGGTGGTCGATGCCGTCAAGAGCGGCGCGATCAAACGCTTTGTGGTAATGGCTGGCTGTGATGGCCGACAGAGGTCCCGCAACTACTTCACCGAAGTGGCGGAACAGTTGCCGGAAGGAACCGTGATCCTCACCGCAGGTTGCGCAAAATATCGCTACAACAAGCTGGACCTGGGTGATATCGGAGGAATTCCCCGCGTACTCGATGCCGGACAATGCAACGACTCCTACTCGCTGGCGGTCATTGCCATGAAGCTGCAGGAAGTCTTCGGTCTCGACGACATCAACGACCTGCCCATCTCCTACGACATCGCGTGGTATGAGCAAAAAGCGGTCATCGTACTGCTGGCCCTGCTCTTCCTCGGCGTTAAAGGCATCCGCCTTGGACCGACCCTTCCCGGATTCCTGTCCGCAAATGTGGCCAAGGTTCTGGTTGAAAACTTCGACATCAAGCCGATCGGCACTGTCGATGACGACATCGAAGCCATGATGGCCGGGAAATAAGGGCAGAAGCTCTTGCCAACCCCAAAAGCGTCCCGGAATCCGGGGCGCTTTTTTTATTCCACAATCAGCAATTTTTCGAACAGGGCTCGGCGATCGGATACCGGGTGATTGGCCCATTCCTCGATTTTGTCGATCTTCTCGATCTGCTCCTTGGAGCGCAGGATCTTGTAGGTGTCGAGCATGGCCGAAAAGGCCTCGACCTCGCCGCCTTCATCCAGCTTCTGCGGCACGACGACCTGCAGCATGCCGGCGAAGTATCCGGCGATGAGCAGGTCGGCGTTCTTGGGTTTTGAATAGTAGCCGGTCGGCCAGACAAACAGATGGGTGTAGACGTTGAGGTTGCCCATCGTTTTCGTCTTGGCAAAGAGGTGCTGGGCAGCGGTGAGGCCGCCATAGCTGGCGGGGTCGTTCAGGAATGCGGAACAGGAGGCCAGCAGGATCTCTTCCTCTTCAGGACGGGCCGTGGCCATCTCCGTCAACTGGACAAGCATCTTTTTCACCATCTCGCCTGCATCGCCCCTTTTGTTACGGTCGAAGCTGAAGCGTAGCCTGATGAACCGGTTTCGGATGCCGGTCACATAGGTGGCTTGGATCTTCTCCCTGCCCACCGGCTCGGCATTTTGATCCTTGTAGCAGGAGACGACGGTCGCGAACCGGAAGGTGTTCGTCTGGACGGTTACTGTGGTTTGAAGCTTTTTGAGGGTTTCAATCTCCCCGTGCTTCTCACGCAGCTTCAAATCGTCCTCCACGGTTTGGAGAACCAGATCAATGCCTTCCCCTTCGTGTCCGTTGGTGATCGACTCCTGCCCGAGATCGTAGACGTTGATCTCGGCCTCGAAGGATTCGCCAGCGCGATAGATGATCCTGTAGCCGAAGTCATCCTCCTCGAATTTTTCCGAAACCACATATTCCAGCCCGCCCAGATCCTGTGGGAAAATCCATTTCCGTTCAAAGTCGACCAAGGCGGAATCGGCACCAGCCACCAGCACAAAACCCCAAACCACCATTCCCAGCAACCCAATCCGTTTCATAGCCACCCCCGCATTGTTTTAAGAGAGCATACAAATGGAACGAGCCAAAGTACACCGGAATGGCGATATTAAATTGCACTGGGTAATCCCCCGCCAGATTCCCCTTGGGTGGGAACTTTCGGCTGGTATTTTCCCCAAAGGTTTGGAACCGTCCGCTACATGAATGCATTGAACGAATTGTTTGTGAACAACCGCCAATGGGCGGAACGGATTGGAGAGGAGCAACCCGGCTTCTTCGAAGAACTCGCCAAGGGGCAGGCGCCGAAGATCCTTTGGATCGGCTGTGCCGACAGCCGCGTGCCCCCCACCAACATTGCCGATCTCCCCCCCGGCGCAATATTCGTACATCGAAACATTGCCAACCAGGTAGTGGCGACCGACCCCAACTGCCAATCTGTCATCCAGTATGCCGTCGAAGCGCTGAAGGTGGAGCACATCGTCGTCTGCGGCCACTACGGCTGCGGCGGCGTCGCCGCCTCCATGGGGGAAACCGTTGCCGATCCAATCGACGGCTGGCTCGATCCCATCCGCGCAATCTACCGGCAGCACCGCGAACAGCTCGACGGGATCGACGACCTGCAGGCGCGCAAGGATCGTCTAAGCGAACTCAACACCATCGCGCAGGTTTCCAACGTCTGCAGTTCCGAATTTGTGAAGAACGCCTGGAGCAACGGCCAGCCCCTCACCGTCCATGGCTGGATGTTCAACCTTGCCGACGGCCTGCTCAAGGATCTCGACGTATGCGTTGACGCCCCCCGGCAATAAAAAACCCGCCCTGAAAAAATTCAGGGCGGGCGCATAAAACTGGATCGGAGTCCAGGCTAGTAGCGATCACCGCCACCATAGCCGCCACGGCCACCGCCGCCGCCTCCGCCATAACCGCCGCCATCGCGGCGAGGAGGGCGTTCTTCGCGCGGACGCGCAATATTGACGCGCAGGTTGCGACCCTGCAGATCCTGTTCGTTGAACATTTCAACCGCCTTGTTCGCTTCTTCCGGGGAGCCCATTTCAACAAAGGCAAACCCGCGGGAACGGCTGGTGAACTTATCGAGCATCAGCTCGCATTTGACGACGGTGCCGGCCTGTTTGAACAGATCTTCAAGGTCGCCTTCGGTGGAACTATAGGACAGGTTCCCTACATATAATCTACTTTCCATTCTTCTCTCTCTCTCTGCCACTCAGCGCCCCGCGTCCGTCCCGACTCGTTCGGCTTGCCGGGCATCCCCTGACACCCGCGACGATCCACGAAGGCGTTCTGAATGAACTCAACGGCAAACAATATAATTTGTTTTCAGATAAGCAATGAAAAACGGCGGCTTTACAGATCCCTAACTATTTTAGTCGATGGCCTTCTGCCGGCCGGCGCGCTTGCGCTCGATTTCGCTAAGCATTTTCTTGCGCAGGCGAATGTGGTTGGGCGTGATTTCCACCAGTTCGTCGGCGGCGATGTATTCAAGGGCCTCCTCCAGGCTCTTGACCTGCGCGGGGGCAATCTTCATTGCCCGGTCGGTGCCGGAGGCGCGCATGTTCGTAAGCTGCTTGGCCTTCTGGATGTTCACGACCAAATCCTTGTCGATGCAATGCTCGGCCAAAATCATTCCCTCGTAGCACTCCTCGCCCGGATCAACGAAAAAGACCCCGCGCTGCTGGAGCGCATCGATGGCAAACGCCACCGCCGCACCCTTTCCCTGCGAGACCAACACACCGTTGTTGCGCTGCTGGATCGGTCCTTTAAATGGTTCGTAGTGCAGGTAGCGGTGCGTCACGATCGCCTCGCCGGCCGAAGCCGTCAGCATTTTGCTACGCAGGCCGATCAGCCCGCGGGTAGGAATTTCAAAGCGGATCATTTTACGAAGCCCGTGCTGCTCCATATCGACCATTTCGCCCTTGCGCATTCCGGCCATCTCAATGATCTTGCCGGTAAACTCGTCCGGTACATCCACGTGCAGGATTTCGATCGGCTCCTCTTTTTTGCCGTGCTTCTCCTTGTAGATCACCTGCGGCTGGGCCACGCACATTTCGAAACCTTCACGGCGCATGGTCTCGATCAGGATCGAGAGGTGCAGCACGCCGCGCCCGCTCACCTTGAACGAATCGCCGGAGCTATCGTCCACATGCAGCGCCACATCGCGCTCGGTCTCCTTCAGCAACCGTTCGCGCAGATGGCGGCTGGTCACATATTTTCCATCCTGCCCAAAAAACGGCGAATCATTGACCGTGAACACCATCGAAAGCGTCGGCTGGTCGATACTGATCGGCGGGAGCGCGTCGGGATGTTCCAGATCCGTGATGCAGTCGCCGATGTCGATATCGGGAATGCCGACAATCGCGCAAAGATCGCCGCAAGGCACTTCATCGGTTTCGGCTCGGCCCATTCCCTCGAAGGTGAATAGCTGCTTGATCTGGGAGGGTGTCTGCGCCCCGTCGCGGTGCACGCGCATGAGGGGCGTGGACATATCAAGTGTTCCGCGATACACGCGCCCCACACCGATCCGGCCCACATAGTCGTTGTAGTCCAACGAGGTCACCTGCATCTGCACCGGCCCTTCGCGCACTTCCGGCGCGGGAATATATTCGAGAATCGCATCCATCAGCGGCAGGATCGAATCGCGCGGGCCATCAAGTTCCGTATCCGCCCAGCCATCCTTGCCGCTGCAATAGAGCATCGGGAAGTCGAGCTGGTCGTCGTGGGCGTCGAGTTCCACAAACAGGTCGAACACCTTATCGTGGATGGTGTCGGGGCGTGCGTCAGGCTTGTCGATCTTGTTGATGATCACGACCGCCTTGAGATCCAGTTCCAATGCCTTGTCGAGCACGAAGCGCGTCTGCGGCATCGGCCCCTCCGCCGCATCAACCAGCAGCAACACGCCATCGGCCAGGTTCAGCACACGCTCCACCTGCCCGCCGAAATCGCTATGGCCCGGAGTGTCGATCACATTGATCTTCACGCCCTTGTAGTTGACGCTGATGTTTTTTGAAAGAATCGTGATACCGCGCTCGCGCTCGAGGTCGTTGCTGTCGAGCATGCATTCCTGCATACCCTCGTTGTCGCGAAAGAGCTGCGCCTGCTTGATGATCTCGTCCACCAACGTGGTTTTGCCGTGATCGACGTGCGCAATAATCGCAATATTCCTGATTTCCTGGGCCATGGGGTTTTCTCCAACTGAAAAACGAGGCGCGAACATATAGCTTTCCCCCTAAAAAGCAACGAAACAACGGGAAAAAGCCCACCAACGATTATCACACCTTGTGAGGTGTGATAATTGGGCGGAACCACAACCATTCCCAATGGGTGGAAAAAGGGCTGTATTCCCACGCCCGCTTTCGGCAATATGCTAGACCATGATTACGTTTCTTGAAGGCAAACTGGACAATAAGCAGCTCGCGCGCATCGAAATGAATGTCGGTGGCGTCGGCTACGAGGTTTTCATCCCGCTCTGTAGCTATGACCGCCTCCCGCCGGAAGGCGACACCTGCCGCATCCTGACCTACCACCACATCACCGATGCCGACCAAAAGCTATTCGGCTTCCTCGCCGAAGAAGAGCGCGAAATGTTCATCCGCCTACTCACCATCAGTGGCGTCGGCCCCAAGCTCGCCATCAGCGCCCTCTCCGGCCTGCCGGTGCGTGAACTCAAGAGCGCGCTCATCAACGGCGACGTCAAACGCATCTCCTCCATTTCCGGGATCGGCAAAAAGACCGCCGAGCGCATCATTGTCGAACTGCGCGACAAGTTCACCAAGGGCGAGCAACTCGATGCCTTTGCCGGTGATGAAGGCGACCCCGGCGACACCCGCCTGCGCGATGCCGCCCTCGCCCTCGGTGCCCTTGGCTACAAGCTCGACGATGCCCAGAAAATGATCAAGGCCGTCGCCCTTAAGCTCACCCCCGAAACAACCGTTGAAGACCTCATCCGATTGGCGCTAACAAAATGAACAACGAAATCATCACACCGGACAAGGAATTCGAGCAAAAGCTTCGGCCATCGCGCTTCGAGGATTTTACGGGGCAGGACAAGATCCGCGAG
>JBDLHZ010000030.1:0-13477 GCA_039715135.1 Verrucomicrobiota bacterium | reverse complement strand
ACATCAGAGGTCAGAGGTCGGAGATCAGAGGACAGCGGACAGTGGCCAGCGGACGGAAGCAACTTCTTTTTCTCGGTCGTATCCACCCGAAAAAGGGGTTGGCTGAACTGATTCAGGCGTGGGGCATGGGGCTTGGCGCATGGCGGCGGGAGTGGGAATTGCTGATTGCGGGATGGGACGATGGCGGGCATGAGCAAGGACTCAAGAGTCTGGTTCGCGAATTGGATGTTGGGGATTCGGTTTCTTTCCTTGGTTCGCAGTATGGGGGTGAAAAGGAAGCCTTGTTGCGGAGCGTCGATGCCTTCGTCCTTCCCTCCTTTTCGGAAGGGCTTCCGATGTCGGTGCTGGAGGCCTGGTCGTATGGCCTGCCTGTTGTGATGACGGATTTCTGCAATATTCCCGCCGGGTTCGATGCCGAAGCCGCACTGCGGATCGAGCCAAACGCCGCCTCCATTGCGCAGGGGCTGGCGGAATTGGGAACCATGTCGAATTCTGACCTCTTGGCAATGGGAGGCAATGGCCGGGAGCTTGTGGAACGACAATTTACCTGGGACAAGATTGCGCAAGACATGAAGGCGGTCTACGAATGGTGCCTTGGCGGTGAGAAGCCGGCTTGCATTCAGGAACGCTAAAATCTAAATTAACCGCTCTTAAGGTCAGGAACGGGATGGTTGATTTATCAAAGTTCAATAACGAGGCTTTCGACCGGGGTGCTCCTTCATGGAAGGAGTTGCTATGGCGCATGCTCCAGCAAGGCTTTTTCAATGTGGAGTGGATCAAGGCACTTGGCCTGAAGCGCTGGATTCTCCGGAGATTTGGTGCAAAGCTTGAAACAGGCGTGGTGGTGAAGCCCAAGGCCAAGATCACCTTTCCGTGGAAACTAACGGTTGGTGCCAACTCGTGGATCGGCGAGGAGGCGTGGTTGCTGAATCTGGAGCACATCACGATCGGTTCCAATGTCTGTATTTCCCAGCGTGCCTTCCTTTGCACGGGCAGCCATGATTGGGCGAAGGAATCATTCGACCTGATTGTCAAACCGATCATCATTGAAGATGGAGCGTGGATCTGTGCCGATGTGTTTATCGGTTCGGGCGTGACTGTGGGCGAAAACTCGGTGGTCACGGCGGGAAGTGTTGTAACCAAGGATCTTCCGCCCGACAGTATTTGTTCCGGCAACCCGTGTGTGGCGGTAAAGAAGAGGTGACATGAAAATATTGGTAACAGGATCGGCGGGATTCATTGGATCGCATGTCGCGCATTCATTGCTCGACGATGGCCATGAGGTGCTGGGGCTGGACAACTTCAACGACTATTATCCGGTTTCGCTCAAGGAGGCTCGGCATGCGAAGCTTGAAGCACGCGAGGGATACACCGGTATTCGCGGCGACCTCGCCGACTTCCAACTTCTCACATCCCACTTTCAACAACACAAACCCGACCGCGTCTGCCATCTGGCGGCGCAGGCGGGTGTGCGTTACTCGCTTGAGAATCCTTTTGCCTACGAGCAGTCGAATCTGGCGGGGCACCTGAATGTTCTGGAATGTTGTCGCCATTTTGAAATTCCGCGCTTGGTCTATGCTTCCAGCTCCAGCGTCTATGGCGGCAACAAGAAGATCCCCTTCGGCGAAGACGATCCGGTCGACCATCCCGTCAGCCTCTATGCCGCCACCAAGAAGGCCAACGAGCTGATGGCGCACAGCTACACGCATCTCTACGGATTCCAGTCGATTGGCCTGCGCTTCTTCACCGTCTACGGCCCATGGGGCCGACCGGACATGGCCTATTGGCTTTTCACCGATACCATGTTGCAGAACAAGCCGATCAAGGTCTTCAACCATGGCGACATGAAGCGCGACTTCACCTACATCGACGACATTGTCCAGGGCGTCAAGGCCTCCCTGTTTGCAGATGGACTGGATCAGTATGAAATCTTCAACCTAGGCAACAACCAGCCGGAGTTGTTGATGGATATGATCCAGTATCTTGGCGATGCCCTTGGTGTCGAACCGCAAATGGAGATGCTCCCCATGCAACCGGGCGATGTACCCGTTACCTATGCCGACATAGGCAAGGCGCAGGCCAAGCTCGGTTACCAGCCCGCGACGAGTCTTAAGGAAGGACTCGGCCGATTTGTGGAATGGTTCCAAGGGCAGGAATTTCGCAATATGTAGTTTGCAGTACGATGAAAATCTCTATCATCACAGCCACTTGGAATTCCGGATCCAGCATCATGGATACGCTCCGCTCCATTGCGGAGCAGGACTATCCGCGCAACCAGATCGAATGGATCGTGGTTGATGGTGCATCGACCGACCGCACGCTCGAGCGAATCAAAGAGCAGGCGTTCCAACCCGACCAACTGATATCGGAGCCTGATCGGGGCATCTACGATGCGCTTAACAAAGGCGTGCACATGGCTACGGGCGATGTGGTTGGTATCTTGCATGCCGACGATTTTTTCGCCTCTTCCAATGTATTGTCGCATGTGGCTTGCGTGTTGCATAACCCGGGGGTCGAGGCGGTTTATGGAGATCTCCAATATGTACGGCAGTCGGAGAGGGGTGCTTTCCCGGTTGTCCGGAACTGGAAAAGCGGTCTCTACGACCGCCGCAAGTTGCGTTGGGGCTGGATGCCGCCGCATCCGACACTCTTTTTGAAGAAAGAGGTCTATGACCGGGTTGTTGGTGACCATGGAGAATATTTCGACACATCGTTTAGCTGTGCCGCGGACTACGACTTCATGATGCGGATTTTTTCCAAATACAATGTCGAACCAGCCTATCTTAAGATGGTGCTCGTCAAAATGCGGACGGGAGGCACAAGCAACCGTAGCCTAAAGCACATTGTGCAAAAATCCCGGGAGGATTGGCGTGTGATTCGCCAGAACGGCATTGGGCATTTTCATACACTGGCTTGGAAGAACCTCGGCAAGCTGGGGCAGTTTATCAAGAAGGGCTGATGAACGCGGTGGACACGGGCGGAAAGAAAAAGCAATAACTGGATTTTGCCGGTGTTTAAAGAACGAAGATGAAAACGAATAGACCCGATATGAGATCAAGGGAAGCTGCCGCCCCGCATCTTGGCGAGGACGAACGGAACAAGCTGCTGTACGCTTGGAACCCTGCGCCAACGCCTTATCCCGAAAGCACCGTGCAGGCGCTTTTTGAGAAGCAGGCTGGCGAACACGGCGAATCGGTGGCGCTAATCTTCAATAAAAGCTGCCTGGCCTACCGGGAACTCAATGAACAAGCCAACCGTCTGGCTCACTACCTCATCACCGCCGGTGTGCAGCCGGGGCAGGGGGTGGCAACATTTCTTGACCGCGGCTTCGATCAAATCATCGCCACGCTGGCTATTCTCAAGGCGGGGGCGGCCTATATCCCCCTCGATGCCGAATTCCCGCCGGAGCGCATCGCTCAAATGCTCGAAGATGCGGAGCCACACTGTATCCTCTCGCACTCTTCCGTGGCGGAACGGTTAGCGAAGGTCGGCACCGCAACCCTGCTGATATTGGATGAACTCGGAGAAGAACTACAATCCCATCCCGGCTCCAATCCGTCCGTTGAGTGCCGTGCCGATTTCTTGGCCTACATCATGTATACCTCCGGTTCGACCGGCCGCCCGAAAGGGGTCGAGGTGGTGCATCGTGGTATTGTCCGACTGCTCTTTGGCGTGGACTATGTGCCGCTTAATACCGATACAACCATCCTGCACATGGCGGCGGCCTCGTTCGATGCCTCCACCTTCGAGATCTGGGGAGCACTCCTGCACGGTGGAACCTGTGTGCTTTGTCCGTCGCGGGTTCCCACGCTCGATACGATTGGACTTCTGCTCGCCAAGCATCGTGTGAACACGTTCTGGATGACTGCTTCACTCTTCAATCTCGTGATTTCCGAGGCCCCGCAAATCCTTAAGCCGGTGAAGTATCTGCTGGCCGGCGGCGAAGCCCTTTCGCCGTGGCATGTCGAAAAAGCATTGCGCGAGCTGCCAGAAACGCTGCTTATCAATGGCTACGGCCCTACCGAAAACACCACGTTCTCCACCACTTACGCGTTTAATCGCGCCCTCTTTGATCCGGATCTCCCGATCCCGATTGGTCGTGCCATCGGAAATTCCACTTGCTATATACTCGATGCCTCCCTGAGCCCCGTTCCCGTCGGTGTTCCCGGCGAGCTCTACGTCGGCGGCGATGGTTTGGCCCGCGGCTACGCGAATCGTCCGGATCTGACAGGGGAACGCTTTCTTGTCGATCCTTTCAGTGCCAAGCAGGGCGCACGCATGTACAAGACCGGCGATATGGTTTGCTGGAACCAGGACGGGTTGATCGAGTTCATTGGCCGCGTCGACAACCAAGTGAAGCTGCGCGGCTTCCGGATCGAACTGCAGGAGATCGACATCGCGCTCGGATCCTATCCCGGGGTCGAACAGGCGGTTACCGTGGTGTACGAAGATAATGTTCACGGGAAGTGGCTTGCCGCCTACGTCAAGGTGACCGACCCCAAACAATTTCCGGTGGACGGGCTGGAAGCCTATGCCCGCGGGAAACTTCCAGACTACATGGTTCCCGCTGCGCTCGTTCCTGTGACGGAATGGAGCTTCACCCCCAGCGGGAAGCTTGACCGCAAGGCATTGCCGACCCCGCAGTTTTCCGCCCCGTCCGGGGTGGGCTTCCAGGCTCCGGGAAACGACACGCAAAAGACATTGGCCGGAATTTGGGAACACTTGCTCCAGATCGAACGCGTCGGTATCGACGACAGCTTCTTCGACCTAGGCGGCGATTCGCTCCGGGCGGTTCATCTCTTCCATGAAATCCACCAAAAACTGGGGTGTGAACTGCCGCTTTCCACCTTGGCGCTGGCACCCACGGTGCGTGGATTGGCCGCTATCGTCGATGGCAGTTCCGCCGATTTGCAATTGGAAGGTTTCCGATCGCTCCAGCTCATCCAAAAGGGCGATCCCGGAGTTGCTCCGCTCTTCCTGATCCATGGCGGGGCGGGCAACGTAGTGGTCTTTCGCGAATTTGCCCGCAATCTTGGTACCCAGCAACCCGTGTATGCCTTCCAATGGTCGGGATGGGATGGGGATAGGGGGCATCGCACCATCCCCGAAATGGCGACGGCCTATAAGGAAGAGCTGTTGCGTTTTTGCCCGTTGGACGCCTATCGGCTCGGCGGTCACTGCATTGGCGGATTGATTGCCATCGAGTTGGCTCATCAGTTGCGTATGGACGGCATCGGGGTCGATGGCCCAATCTTTGTTTCGGACTGCCCGAATCTGGAGTCCAAAAAGTATCGCCGGGTCGAGCCTGAAACATCGGTACTTTCCCGGAAGGCCTTTAATGGCATGGTTGAAGAGTTGAAGAGCCGGAAGACAGTGGATTGCGGGGAGTGGGACATCCCGCCTCTCGCCAAGCCGTCGCTTGGTTTGTCCGCAACGTTGAAGCGAGTGCCGGCGGTGGTGGGCGCGATTCGCAGGGTGCGTGCTTTTCCGCAGGTGGCCACCGTTAATCTGATGCTCGCCCGCGGTCAAAAGGTTCCGATGGATCAGCGGGCATTCTACTCCGCGACAACCTTGGTTGCGGCTGCCAAGCGCCACGCCAGCCCGCGGTATCCCGGTGATATGGTTTATTTCCGCTCCGCCTGCGTTCTTGGCCGCAACCTCGGTCTGGCGGGCTGGTGGGACGACCCGTTCCTAGGCTTCGGCGAGTTGTGCGATGGCCGGTTCGAAGGGCATGTGGTTGGCGGCGGGCACAACGAGGTGCTCAATCTCCCACAGGTGGCCGAAGTTGCCCGTCGTGCATGGTTCGATGGGTAGATTTTTTTTGGAGGATTTGTTTTTCAACTCAAATGCAACCATGGAACAGTAGGACATGAAGGGTTCGGGGGATTGGCTGTCTTAAGGAAAGAAACAACATGAAAATCATCATTGTAGGTAATCTGGGTTATATCGGGCCGAGTGTGACCGCGCAGTTTCGGTCGAGTTTTCCCGATGCGGAGCTGATCGGCTTCGATATTGGCTATTTCGCGCACAGCCTCAGCAATGCGGCGTGTTTGCCGGAGGTGAAACTCAACCGGCAGGTTTTTGGCGATATCCGC
Organism: Verrucomicrobiota bacterium; assembly: GCA_039715135.1. GTDB lineage: Bacteria > Verrucomicrobiota > Kiritimatiellia > Kiritimatiellales > Pontiellaceae > Pontiella. Next base: position 7,382 of record JBDLHZ010000030.1, on the reverse strand, counting down.
AAGTTCCCCGAGGAACTGTTGGAAAACGTTGATGCAGTGGTCGATCTCGCCGCGATCTCGAACGATCCAATGGGCAAGCAGTTCGAAGAAGTCACGATGGAGGTCAACTATCGTGCCGCAGTCCGTTTGGCCGGAATGTGCAAGCGCAATGGCGTGAAGAAATTCGTCTATGCCTCCAGTTGCAGTGTCTATGGCGCGGGCGGCGATTCGGCCAAGAAGGAGGATGACGAACTGAATCCACTAACGGCCTATGCGCGCTCCAAGATTGCGGCGGAAAAGGAATTGGAACCACTGGCCGACAAGAACTTCACGGTGACTTGCCATCGTTTTGCAACGGCGTGTGGCTTTACGGACCGCCTCCGGTTGGACTTGGTGCTCAACGATTTCACGGCTGGCGCCATCGTGAACAAGAATATCGGAATTCTCAGCGATGGCACGCCTTGGCGCCCGATGATCAACACGAAGGATATGGCGCGTGCATTCGAGTGGAGCATCACCCGCAGCCCGGAACAAGGGGGTGCGTTTGTGGCGGTCAATACCGGTTCCAACGAATGGAACCATCAAATCAAGCCGTTGGCCGAAGCCGTGGCCGACCATATTCCGGGGGTCAATGTAAGCGTGAACGAAGATGCCGCGCCGGACAAGCGGTCGTATTGCGTCAACTTCGACCTGTTCAAGGAATTGGCGCCCGACCACCAGCCCGTTTGGGATTTGAGGGCAACCATCCGCGATCTCAAGGAAAACCTTGAGGCCATGGATTTTTCCGATCCGAACTTTCGCGAGTCGAAGTTTATCCGGCTCAAAATGCTGACACAGCATCTTGACGCCGGATTGTTGAACGGCCGATTGGAGTGGATCTAGGGATTCCAGGTATAGGAAGATTCGTTATGGATATTGGAGCCGAACTGTATGGATTGATCGATCGGCTCTATCCGTTCCACCGCAGCATCACCGGGGACGGGGTCCGGCAAACGCTCAAGGTATTGCAGGAATTTGTTCCATTGCAAATCAACGAGGTGTCTAGTGGAACGGAGGTTTTCGACTGGGTTGTTCCGGATGAGTGGAATGTCCGGGAGGCCTATATCGCCAATTCCGACGGTGAACGGGTCGTTGATTTCGACGACTCCAACCTCCACCTCGTGCATTATAGCGTTCCGGTGCATCGAACCATGGGGTTGGCCGAGCTGGGGAAGCATCTCTACACCCTGCCGGACCATCCCGATTGGATCCCGTACCGCACCTCGTATCATGACAAGAGCTGGGGTTTTTGCATGTCGCACAACCAATACCTTGGGTTGCGGAATGAAGAATACGAAGTAGTTGTCGACTCAAGCCTGCAACCGGGGTCGTTGACCTATGGGGAATACTGCATTAAAGGCGAGTCGCCGGATGAGGTGCTGGTTTCAACCCATGTTTGCCATCCTTCGCTCTGCAATGACAACCTTTCCGGGATTGCGGTTTCCACATTGCTTGCCCGGCAGTTGACGAAGCAAAAACCGAGGTATTCCTACCGGTTTCTTTTTGTGCCGGGCACCATTGGTTCCATAACCTGGTTGGCTTTGAATAAAGATAGGATCCAGAACATAAAGCATGGTTTGGTGTTGGGGTTGCTTGGGGACAGCGGGAAGTTCAACTATAAAAAAAGCCGGCGGGGAAACACGGAGATGGATCGGCTGGTATGCCGCCACCTCTACGAAAACAATATTGACCACGGCATCATCGATTTCTATCCCTATGGTTATGATGAGCGGCAGTTTTGTTCGCCGGGGATTGATTTACCCGTGGGCAGGCTAACCCGCACGCCGCATGGCGAATATCCCGAGTACCATACCTCGGCCGACAATCTTGGCCTTGTTGCGCCGGATCGGCTGGCGGAATCATACGAGCTTGTGTCGGCCATCCTTGCGCGGCTGGAGTCGGCGGAAAAGTACCTTAATTTGAAGCCGATGTGCGAGCCGCAGCTTGGTAGGCGCGGCCTCTACAAGAAGGTTGGCGGGGAAAGTGATGCAAAGGATTACCAGATGGCCCTGCTCTGGGTTCTTAATCTTTCCGACGGCTCGTGTTCGCTGGAAGATATTACCGAAAGATCGGGGTTGGACAAGGCGGTGCTGGAAACGGCCGCGAACGATTTGTTGCAGACGGATCTATTGAGAAAGCTCTAACTTTGCGACGAATGATTCCAGGAAAAGGGCGGACAATATGAAATGCCACCATTGCGAAAATCTACTCCAACATGTATTTCTCGACTTGGGATTTGCTCCCCCTTCGAATTCGTATCTTGGCGCGGAGCAGATGGGCGCCCCCGAAAAATACTACCCCTTGAAACTCATGGTTTGCGAGGAATGTTGGCTTGTCCAAACTGCGGACAATGATAGCGGCGAAGATTTGTTCCAAGCCGACTATGCCTATTTTTCTTCTGTTTCCTCGAGCTGGCTCGACCACGCGGCCCGATACGTGGAAATGATTGCCACACGCTTGAATCTCGATGCCGGAAGCTTCGTTGTGGAACTTGCTTCCAACGACGGGTATCTCCTGAAGAATTTTGTGGCGAAAGGCATTCCGTGCCTAGGCATCGAACCAACGACCGGAACCGCCGAAGTCGCCAGAAAACTGGGGATTTCGGTGCTGTCGGAATTTTTCGGGCTGAAGCTGGCGGAACAGCTGGCCGGCGAAAGTCGGCAGGCTGACTTGATCATCGGCAACAATGTTTATGCCCATGTGCCGGATATCAACGACTTTACGGCAGGGCTGAAGGTTGCGCTCAAGCCGGGCGGAACCATTACGCTTGAATTTCCCCATTTGCTGTTGCTGATGAATGAAAACCAGTTCGACACGGTTTATCATGAGCACTATTCCTATTTGTCGTTGCAAACCGTTGAACGCATGTTTCACCATGCCGGGTTGAGGGTGTGCGATGTGGAGCAACTGCCGACCCATGGCGGAAGCCTGCGCGTCTATGGGTGCCATGCCGACGATCCGCGCCCCGCCGGCGCGAATGTGGCCACCGTCCTTCAACGGGAAATGGAGGCGGGGCTCCAAGGATTGGAAGTCTACCTCGGGTTCCAGCCCAAGGCGGATAAAATCAAGAACGACCTGCTGGCGTTTTTGATCGAACAAAAGCGGCAGGGGAAGACCGTTGCAGCCTATGGGGCGGCGGCCAAGGGGAACACCCTGCTCAACTACGCGGGCGTAAAACCGGATCTGCTTTCCTTTGTCTGCGATGCCGCGCCATCGAAACAAGGTGCGTTCATGCCGGGTAGCCATATCCCGATTCTTCCGCCGCTGGCGTTGGTGGAACGGAAACCCGACTATGTCGTGATTCTGCCATGGAATATCACCAAAGAGGTCATGCAGCAACAGTCCTGCGTGAAGGAGTGGGGCGGAAGGTTTGTTGTTTTTATCCCTGAGCTAAAGGTATTGTAATGGAGGTCTACATCATCTCGGGAGCTTCGAAGGGGTTGGGGCAGGCTTTGTCGCAGCAGCTCCATGAAGGCGGTCATTGCGTATATGGTCTCTCACGCAACAAAGGCGGAACACACGGCCTTTATGTCGAGTGCGACTTTTCCGACATTGCGAAAACCGAGTTTGCCTTGAACAGCATCTTTCAGAAATTGGATTTCGATGCCATTGAATCCATGACCTTGATCAACAATGCGGCCGACCTGAACCCGATCGTTCCCATTGGGAAAGCCACTTCGTCCGAGATTGACCGGGCTCTGAAAATCAACCTAGCGGCTCCCGCGATTCTTACGTCCCTCTTTATCGAGAAAACGGAGGGGTTTCCGGGCAGGAGGAGACTCGTAAATATAACCTCTAGAACGGCCCAAAAACCCTATTATGGGTTGTCGCTCTACTGCATGTCAAAGGCTGGACTGGAACATTTGGGTGCCTGCGTGGTTCTGGAGCAAGCGGGTCGGCCCAACCCGGTTGAAGTCATTCTTATCGATCCGGGATCCATGGATACCCCCATGCAGGAAACCATCCGTGCCGCCTGCCCGGAATATTTCAAGGCGGTAGAGCATTTCAGGAGCAGGTATGAAAACGGAGAGTTGCCGTCGCCGAAAACCGTTGCGAAGTTCGTGGTTGATCGCATCGATCGCGATCAATGGGTTAATGGCGAGACGTGTAGGTTTCTGGAGCAAACCCAAACCTGATCGGGGAGGGTTCCTTGCGCGCAGGGAAAGACGGCGGTAAATCAGGAAGCTTTCTTTAGTCTAGTTGAAGAAAACGGCTCGACGAAGCGGAGGGTCTCGATCAGCGTATCGACAAAAGGAAAGGACGGGAAAAGATTCTAATGAAGAGAACAATAAGCGCCATATTTGTCATGCCGGGGCTTTATTCCGTTGCGCTGGTCCTGCTGGATATTCAAATGGAGCGGGTGCATGGTTTTTTAGCGGGAGCTTCCAATGGAACTTAAGCTGACTCCAAGGAAAATAGCAAGGGTACTTGCCGTGGCCATGGTTATGCTGGCGGTACTCCATATCATCGCTTGCTTGCCGGTGTTTTTTGCCGGTCGGAAGTACCCGCTTGGATTCCTGAGCCTGGATGGCGAGTCCAACTTGCCCTCGATGTTTTCTGTGGCCCTGCTTTGGTGTAGTGCGTTGCTGGCCGCATGCATAGCGTGGGGGGGGAAGAATGGCCGGATCAAGAGGGTCTACTGGATAGGGTTGAGCTTGGCATTCTTTGCTGTGGGATTGGATGAGGGGGTCATGATCCATGAACGGGTTCCGGAATATATTCGGCAATACACGGAAATCTTCGGGCTGTTTTATTCTTCATGGGTCGCCCTATATGCTGTGTTTCTGGTGCTGTTTATAGTGGCCTACGCACGGTTTTTCCTCTCTCTGCCCCCGGACACGCGCAAGCATCTTGTCTTTGCGGTGCTTCTATATATCGGAGGGGCGGTTGGGGTGGAAATATTAGGTTGGATATGGGTGGAGAACCACGGAAAGGAATCAATCTACTACTTTTTTGTTCTGGCTGAGGAAGTGTTGGAAATGTCGGGCGGGATTGCTTTTATCTACACATTTTCCAACTATATCGGCAGGCACCTCCCCGGCCTTCGCCTAAGAATTGCCTTGGACTAATTTCAGAGGATGCGCGAAATACCGAAAAGCACATATTTTGAGAAGATGTCTTTTTCTTGAAAGCAAGCAGCTGGAGGTGGATTTCGTGTTTGAAGGGGACGGCCAGGCGTTCCATGTGTTAAGTTCGGTTTCGCCCCGATGGACATGTTCGATCCCGTTTACGAAATTTTATGGTGGAGAAACTGGAGAAAATGCAGGAAGCTGGTTGAGAAAGGAAGGTGGGTAATGAAGGCAGTAATTCTTGCAGGTGGATTTGGAACCCGGATTGCCGAGGAAAGTTCCGTGCGGCCAAAACCAATGGTGGAGATTGGCGAGCAACCAATCCTATGGCATATCATGAAGATATATGCCCATCACGGGATCACGGACTTTATTGTTGCATGCGGCTACAAGGGCAACATGATCAAGGATTATTTCTCTAGACTCTATTTGTCCGCATCCGATGTGACATTCGATCTCAAGGAAAACAGTGTTGAGATCCACCATTCCAGAATGGAGCCATGGCGGGTGACCTGTATCGATACAGGCCTCAACAGCATGACTGGCGGGCGCATGCGGCGGGTGCGCGACTATCTTGATGACGAAACGTTTTGCATGACCTATGGGGATGGAGTGTCCAGCATCGATATTGCGGACGAAATTGAATTCCATAGGCAGCAGGGATTGCTTGCAACCATGGCGGCGGTCAAATCGCCGGGTCGCTTTGGCGCTTTCACCCTTCACCCCGAAGAAACAGTGGCAAGGGACTTCCAGGAAAAACCCAGCGGCGATGGGGCATGGATCAATGGTGGTTTTTTTGTTCTGGAACCGAAGGTGATTGACTACATCGATTCCGATCTCGACGTGTGGGAGCGCGGCCCGATGCAGCAGTTGGCCGAAGAGGGGCAACTCGGTGCGTTCCGCCATTCCGGTTTCTGGCAACCTATGGATAGCCTGCGCGACAAGCATGTACTTGAAGATCTTTGGGAATCCGAAAATCCTCCATGGAAGGTTTGGGTCTGACCATGAAATTTGAGCCCTCCCCCCTCAAGGATGCTTGGATCGTTTCGATGGATCCGATTCGGGATGAGCGCGGCTATTTTTCCCGGACCTTTTGCCAGCGGGAATTTGCGGAGCATGGCCTTCCCTGTCCGGTTGCACAGTGCAATGTTTCATTCAACAAGTTGGCAGGCACGTTGCGCGGCATGCACTATCAGCGGGAGCCTTCGGATGAGACCAAGCTTGTGCGGTGTGTAGGAGGCAGGGTGTACGATGTCATTGTCGATCTGCGTCCCGGTTCTCCAACCCATATGCAATGCTTCGGCATAGAGCTTTCACAGGATAACCTGAAAGCGCTTTTTGTCCCCGCAAATTTTGCCCATGGGTTCCTGACATTGGAGGATGATAGCGAGGTTTTTTATATGATGGGGGATGACTATGCGCCCGCTCGCGATGGCGGCATGCGCTTCGACGATCCAAAGTTGGGGATCAAGTGGCCCTCCGAGCCAGTGGTGGTCAGCGAAAAGGATCGTAGCTGGCCGTTGCTCTAATCCATTTCCAATTTTCTACCCCTCCCTGGTTCCGATTCCCGGAACCTCCACTTCCTCCACCGGGCACTCGTCCAGCGATTCGAGGAATAGGCGGCCGTACCATTGGTTGCGGATGCGGCTGTCGAGGATCGTTACTACTCCATAATCACTCCCGCTGCGGATGAGGCGGCCGACGCCTTGCCGGAATTTCAAGACGGCTTCGGGTAGTGAATATTCCTTGAAGGGGTTGCCTCCGCGCGCCTCGATCGATTCGAACCGCGCTTGGATCAACGGATGGTCGGGCACGGCGAAGGGCAGGCGGGTAATGATTACGTTGCTTAGCGCTTCGCCGGGCACATCGACACCCATCCAGAAGCGGTCGAGTCCAAACAGCACGCCGGCTTCGTGGTTGCGGAACTTTTCAAGCATGCGCTTCGGTGGCATGCCGGTGCCCTGTACAAGGAACCCGTAACCTTTATCCTCGAAGCTGAAGCGCAGTTCGTCGGCCACCTTCCGCATGAAGCGCGCGTTGGTAAACAGCACGAATGCGCGTCCGCGGCTCTCGTCCACGAAATGCCTGATGGCCGTTGCGGCGGTGTCCTCGAACTTGTCTGCCGAGGGCGGCGGCATGTTGATGGGGATTTGGATACGCATCTGCCGCGCATAGTCGAACGGCGATCCGACGCGCAGTTCCGAGCATTCCTCCGCGCCAATGCGGTGGCGGAAGTATGCGAGGTTGGTGCCGACGGCCAGCGTTGCGCTGGTCATTATGACGCATGGGATTTCC
>JBDLHZ010000029.1:0-13595 GCA_039715135.1 Verrucomicrobiota bacterium | reverse complement strand
AAACCTCGAAATCCGCTACCACCACATTTCCAACCTCGGCATGGCCGAACCCAACATCCCCCTCAACTCCGTCAAGGTTTTCGTCGGGGCGACACTGCCATTTTAACCATTTTCTGCCGCCAGCAGCTTCGCCATCTCCTCCTCGGAGATCTTCACCATTTTCTTTAGATGGCAACGCGGGCAGCGCGTGCCGGTGAGATCGGTCTTCGAGCGGGTGAGATAGCCGCATTTCGTGCAGCGGTAGGGTTCGCCCTTTTCCTTGTCCCATGCATCGTCGCTGATCCGCGACACGCATCCGACCAAGGCAGACAATCCAAGCAATCCCAACAAGACCTTCCCGAACTCGTTCCTTTTCATTTTCCTGCTCCTTTTTTGGAACCACAGATTAACACAGATGGACACTGATTTCCCAAAACCCATATCGGTGTTTATCCGAGTTCATCTGTGGTTCATTAAATCTTCCGACACACCAAGGCGGCGTTGATGCCGCCAAAGGCAAAGCTGTTTTTCACGATGGTCCGAACCTCGCGCTCCATGGGTTCCTGCACATGCAGGACACCTTCGCATTCGGGGTCGATATTTTCCAGGTTCAGGGTGGGATAAACCATCCCCTGCTCCATCATTTTAAGTGTGGCAATCAGCTCGATCGGCCCCGATGCCCCAAGGGTGTGGCCCATGTGGCCCTTGAGGCTACTGACCGGAACCGCATCGCCAAACACCTCTTTTAGCGCCTTGGCTTCCTCCACATCGCCATGCGCCGTGGCGGTGGCGTGTGCGCTGACATAGTCGATATCGGAGGGCTGAATGCCGCTTTCATCGAGAACCTGGCGGATGCAGCGCACCATGGCGTCGGCATTTGATTGACTGATGTGCGCCCCGCTCCCGCAGGTGCTGAAACCAAGCACTTCGGCGTGGATGGTTGCCCCGCGCGCCAATGCCGCGTCCATGTCTTCCAAAACAAGGATGCCCGCCCCTTCGCCGCAGACGAGGCCATCGCGGTCGCGATCGAACGGACGCGGTGTGGTTTGGGGCGAATCGTTATGGTGCGACGACGTGGCAAAGAGCACATCGAAGGAACCCGTCACGGTCGGGTGCAGCTCCTCCGCCCCGCCGCATAGCACGCGATCCTGCCGTCCCGAACGGATCAGGTCGTAGCCGACGCCGAGGGCCTGCAGTCCGGAGGCGCAGGCGGCCGAAGGCGCCAGCACGGTTCCGCTGATCCCAAGATACTGCGAAATATTCATGGCCGCCGTATGCGAGACACATTGGAAAAACTTGGTGGAGGGCAGCTGGGCAATATCGCGCTCGGGCAGGATCAACTCGAACGTTTCGGTAATGCTCGCCGCACTGCCCATGGTGGAGCCAACGATGCAGCCCATGCGCTCCGAAACGAGACTCTCATCCGAAAGGCCTGCGTTTTCAACGGCGGCCTTGGCCGCCTGCGCCGCAAACAGCGAAAGCCGCCCCATCGACCGGCGCTTCTGACGGGGGATCTGCTTTTCATTTTCCAGCACGGCCGGTGCGCCCACCAGCGAGTGCAGGCCTTTGTAGATCGACCAATCATCCATCCGTTGGATCGCCGACTTTCCTTGCGCCAGCCCTTCCATCATGGAATCGACACTGTTGCCCAACGGGGAAACAACCCCCATGCCTGTAATCGCCACACGCCTCATATCAAACCCACTTCACTCTTTTTTAACACCAAGATCGCAAAGTACGTAAAAAACCCTCTCTGCCTTCGCTGTCTTCGCGGCCTTCTGTTTAATTCAGTCTCTCAGTTACAAAAGCATCAAACTGTTCCGCGTCCTGCATCATCCGGCACACAATGAAGGCCGAGGCCATTGCGCCCATCACGCCGGGCAGCACGGCGCTTTGGCCGGCGGCATAGAGGTTGCGCAGGGGGAGCCGACCGAGCAGGTTGAATTGTCCTGCAAGCTGCTTCACCCCGTAGGCCGAACCGTCGGGCGAATGGAGATAGTCGCGGAACGTCAGCGGCGAAGAGCTGTCGAGCACCTTGAAATGATCCTTGAGTTCGGGGAGGCGGGCATGGACCCGCTCCATGATCCGGGCGGTTTTGCGCGCCTTGTATTCGGCATAGTCTTGCGGTCGTTTTTTCAGCGAAGTCCCTGCCCACTCGCCCATATCCTCCGGGCATGCGGCTTCAAGCACCGTCAGCGCGCGGCAGCGCTCGCCGTTCGCCGTCTCCTCTCCGGAAATACAGAAGATCATCGAATCCCCGTCGCGGCTGCCCGGCTCGAAGATTGCATCGAGATCCGTATCGGGAAGCGCCAGCAAGATAAAGTCGTCCAGCAGGTCTGGCTTGTCGCAAACACCGAACACCGCAAAAAATCCGAAGGATCCTTTTAGCCCCTCTGCCCGGTTCACAAAGGCCTTGCGCAACTTGTCTTTTGGGAGCAGATCGAGAATCGACCAGGGATGGATGGTCAGCACGGCGCTGTCGAATTGCACCACCTCGCCGGAAGCGAGCCGGAAAGTGCCGACGTTCCCGCCTTCGATGTCCTCGCAGGCAGCAATGTGGCTTTTGCAGCGGATATCCACCCCGGCTTCCTCCAGCTTTTCCTGCAAGGCCGACACAAAGGCATCCCCCCCATTTTCCACGCGCACGATGCCGTCGTGCATGCCCTGGCTGATCCGCGCATGGTTCGCGAACGAGATTTCGGAGGGGGATGTCCCGTAGCAAAGGCAGTACCCCGCCATCAGCGCCTTCAGTTCATCGCTGTCAAAGAGTTCATCAAGCACATCGGAGAGCGTGGTATAGTCCTCGTCCAACAGGCGCATGGGTTCGCCCAAAGTCCGTAGATCCATGCTGGGTGTATTGGAGCAAATGGCATCGATCTTCTCGAAATAGGTGTTGATGCCCCCGGCCTCTTCCGGGAATTCGGCCAGCAGGATACGCAGCGTCCCCTCGCGGTTGCAGGGAAAGTCCAGCTCCTCTCCGGTCGCCTCGAAAACAAAGCGCGTTCCCTTCTCCCCGTCAACGGGAAGCGGCTGAATCCGCTCTTCAATGCCGAGCACTTTCAGCATATCGAAAACCAAGCCGCCGGGAGCCAGCCCACCGGTAAAATGGAAGCCGGTATCGAACGGTACGCCGTCCAGGGAAAAGCGAGCCATGGAGCCGCCGATGGCCGGCGCCTTTTCCAGCAACAACACCTTGCTGCGGCCACCCCGCGCCAGCAGCAATGCCGCAGTCATGCCGCTGATGCCGCTCCCCACCACTACATGGTCATATTTCAATTCTGCCACTTGTCTCCCCAAAGGCTGTCGCAGACCGACTAATCGGCAATCTAAAATCAAAAATCGGCATTATATGGCCAATCCGCCGTTGACGCCGATCACCTGCCCGTGAATGTAGGACTGGGCATCGCTGCAAAGAAAGTCGACTGTTGCCGCAACATCGTCGACCACCCCGAAACGGTTGAGCGGAATAACCTTTTTGACCTCTTTTTCAGGAAGATCGGCGGTCATATCCGTTTCTATTACGCCCGGCGCCACCACGTTTACGAAGACGTTTTTCTTGCCCACCTCGCGGGCGAGCGCCTTGACCGCGCCGATGAGACCGGCCTTGGAGGCGGAATAGTTGACCTGCCCGGCCTGGCCAATCTGCCCGGCGGTCGAAGAGATCGCCACGATGCGACCGCGCTTTTCGCGCAGCATCGGAAAAAGCACCGCCTTGGTCACGTTGTAGAAGCCGTCGAGGTTGGTATCGAGCACCGCGTCCCACTCCTCCTTCGTCATCCAGACCATCAGGTTGTCGCGGATAATGCCGGAGTTGAACACCACCACATGCGGCGGTTGCTTATCGCACTTTTCCTGCAACGCGGCGCGCGTTGCCTCATAGTCGGAGACATCGAAGCCCATGATCTCGCAACGGCGCCCCAACGCCTCGATTTCCGACTGCACCTCCTTAGCCGCCGCCGCATTGCTGTGGTAGGTCAACCAAATATCAAACCCGGAACCCGCCAGCTTGAGCGCAATCGCCCGCCCGATCCCCCTGCTTCCGCCAACCACCAAAGCTATCTTCATAAACATCCTTCCTAAACCTACAAATGCTGACGGCATGCTACGAAAAAGGGACTTCACAAGGAAGTCCCTTCTCTTACTCAGTTTAAACCCATGCAGGGACGTTCCCCGCATCAACCGAGTTCATTAGAATTTAACAACAAAAACTCCGCCGCCTTGAAAGCCGTCGCCCGAAAAAGTTATATCGTAGCCACTAGCATCAAAATCTGGAACCATGCCTGCAAAACTAGCGTAGCCAGCCTCAAGACCCAGCTCAATATTGCTGCCGATCTGAAAGAAGATCGCTGTTTTGAGTCCAAAGACAGCATAAGCACCGGAGTCTGAAGCAGAAGAACCCAAGTCTGAGATTTCCTGATCAGCAACACCGAGTCCAAGATAAGAGCCTGCCTCCAACACAACAACACGGCCAAGTTGTACCGCAACACCACCTTCTCCAATCAATCCATAAGCATCCAGCTCTACTTCAACTGTACCACCGGGTTCTTCCCCGGAAGAATTCGCAAAAAACAGACCGCCACCGACAAACCCACCAACAGTATTATTGCCGTCCCGGCCCATAAAGCGCTTAACATACATCACATCTATCTGGGCACCATCTACTGAATCCGCCGAATGAGTGACTGCTGTAAAACCGTCATCTTCTTCAACTTCATCAACTCCCGGCATATTGCGAATGGCAATTCGAATTCCATGTTTGCTGGCGGTTCCGGGAACAGTGTCCTCAGCCCAACTAGTTACTACGAATCCAACCGCAATCGCCATTATTCCCCTGATATGCTTTCTCATAATTTCCCCTTCTGGTTTTTTCAGTTCGACAATGCCCCCATGATATTGCCTATAAAAACATGCGGATTATGCGTATTAATGCCAATACGTTCAATTAAAATCTAAAACACATTCCGAGTGAGCCCCACCCTTCGAGCATCCCGATCCACGTCCGGTTCGCCCCATCCTTCGCTAAGCTTTCGGAGGGCACAACAAGGCTACGGCGGACAAGCAGGTAAGCGGTCTCTACACTATGGGCTGGGTTTTATACTGAGGTGTTTTAGCAAATGATCTTAATCAGACGGATCGGACAGATCAGACCGATCCGTCTGGTCATGCTTCATTAATGCGAAAAAAGCGCCCTGATTTGCAGGACGCTTTTAAACATAGTCTTCAAGCGATTGAACGTCTACTTAACCTTTTCCTCCTTGTGCCAGAAGAGCACGACCGGGGTCGCCACGAAGATGGACGAGTAGGTTCCGACCAGGATGCCGATGCAGAGCGCCAGGGCGAAGTCCTTGACCGCGCCGCCGCCGAAGACCAGCAGCATGATGACCGTCAGCAACGTGGTGAACGAGGTCAGCACGGTGCGGCTGAGGGTCTGGTTGATGGAGAGGTTTGCGATTTCCTTGTAGGATTTGCCCTTCACAATCTTCAGATCCTCGCGGATGCGGTCGAACACCACGATGGTGTCGTTGACAGAATAGCCGACAATGGTCAGCAGCGCCGCGATGATCGGCATGCTCAGTTCGTGGCCTATTGCGCAGTAGACGCCGACCGTGATCAGGACGTCGTGCGCCAAGGCGGTAATGGCCCCCATGGCGAAGGCAAACTCGAAGCGGATCGAGATGTAGATAATGATTCCGATCAATGCGAAGATGATCGCCTTGATGCCCTTGCTCTTCAGCTCTTCGCCGATCTGGGAGCCAACACTATCGTTCTTCACATCCTGGTAGCTTCCATCAAGCGCCTTGACGGCGTTGAGTGCCGGCTCGGCTTCTTCGCCGGAAGCACCCACCTTGACTTCGAGGAACTCCTTGCCGCCCATGTCGGCCTGGTAGGCGATGTTGGCCGTGCCGAAACCGGCATCAGCCAGCGCATTGCGCACGGTCTCGATATCCTGCTTTTCAGCGAATTCAAAGGTGATGACCGTACCGCCTGTAAAGTCGACGCCGAGGTTGGCATCGCCCTTCTGCACGAACAGCCCCCATGTTCCGGCAATTACGAGGATGGAAACCAGCGCCGCAACCTTGCGGCCGCCAAGGAAATTAAAATTGGCGTTCTGCAGGAACGGGATGGAAAGCATCTTGATCGATTTGAGCATTTTGGCATCGGCCAGCGTGTTGAAGAACAGGCGGGTCATGACGAGCACGATGAACATGCTCACGAGAATACCCGCGCTCAACGTGACGGCAAAACCGCGGATGGGGCCGGAACCCTGCCAGAAGAGGATGACCGCCGTCAGCAATGTGGTGACGTTGGCATCGAGAATGGTGCTGAACGCCTTGTTGTAGCCCGCGTTGATGGCGCCGGAGATCGACTTGCCAACCTTCCACTCCTCGCGCATGCGCTCGAAGGTCAGGACGTTGGCATCGACCGCCATGCCGACCGTCAGCACGATGCCGGCAATGCCGTAGAGCGTAAGCGTCGGCAGACTGACCGCGCCGCCCTCCAATGAACCGGAAAGCACGCCAAGGAATCCGGACGAAACCACCATGCCGACCGGCAGAAGCAACAGCACAAAGGCCAGCGAAAGGTTGGCGATAAGACCCGGCACCAGATAGTAGAACAACATGAAAACAAGTACGGAAACGCCGCCGTAGATGATCGCCTGGACGCCGCTGGAAATCGAATCCTCCCCGAGCGTTGGGGCCACGGTGCGTTCCTCGACAATCTTCACGCGGCCCGGCAGGGCGCCGGCGCGCAGGACGTTCACAAGGCGGCGGGCTTCCACAACGGAAAAGCTGCCGGAAATCTCGGCACGGCCACTGTAGATCGGTTCGTTGATGCGCGGAGCGGAGTAGAGCTTGTCGTCGAGGATGATGGCCAGCAAGCGGTACTCACCCTCCTCCGTCGGGCCATACTGCTCCGTCACGTTGCCAAAGGTCTTTTTGCCCTCGCCGTCAAACTCCAGCGAAATCTTCGGAACGGAGGTCATTTGGTCGTAGGTCACAAAAGCATTCTGCACGGTATCGCCACCGAGCTGCTTCCGGCGCTCGACGAATTGTGGGCGAAAGATCTTCGAGCCATCCTGCACGCGATCCTCCATGAGCATGAAGTCGGCGCGCTTGCCGCCAAAGCTTTTCAGCTCCTCGTAGAAGTCGCGATCCAGCTCGGCATCCGCTATCTCCATGTCGCGGATAAGAAACTCGCCGTTCCCGGCCAGCTTGAAACCGCGCGGAATCTGCCCCTGGGCCATTAGCTCCCGCACCCAAAGATCGCTCTCCTTGTGAACCAGCTTGAAGGTCAACACGGCATCACGCGACATCTGAGCCTTGGCTTCGGCGCGGGTTTCCGCATCGGCACCCGGCAGGCGCACCACGATACGGCTATCGCCTTCCGGATAGATTTCCGGCTCGGAGGTGCCCAGCACGTCGATGCGGTTGCGGATCACTTCCACCGCGATTTCCTGCACTCTTTCGACCTCTTTTTTTAGATCGGATGCGCTGATTTCCTCGACCGAAGAAATCTCGTTATCAGGATTTTCCACCATTTTCTTGGCGACATCATCGGCATCCACTTCAACCACAAAGCTTGATCCGCCCCTGAGATCGAGACCCAGTTTCACTTTTTGATCCAGCGGGGTAACCAGCGCGATCGACCAGATCACGAGGAACCCGAGCAGCAACCATTTCCAGAGTTTGTTCTTATCCATTTCTATAGCCCTTTTCTACTTAGCCGGTTCAATTTCGGAAGGCGTTTCGCCTTTGTCCAACACCTGTGAGATCGCGGCCTTCACCACTTCGATCTTTGTCTTTTCCGCAATCTGAATAATGAGGGAGGTTTCGTTGACGTTGCGGACCTGGCCAAGGATGCCGCTGGTGAGCAATACGCGGTCTCCGGTCTTTACGTTGGCGATCATCTCCTTGCGCGCCTTGTCGCGGCGGCGCTGGGGCCGGATCATCATGAAATACATGATGGCAAACAACAGTGCCATCATGATCGGGAATTGCAGGGGCGATCCTCCCCCGCCCCCCGGAGCCGGACACGCCGGCGCTTCGGCCTGGGCAATGATTAACGGTAGTAAATTCATTTAATTACCTCTTTTTTGTTTTTTTAATTCGTAATGCGTAACTCGTAATACGTAACGGGTAATGCGTAATCTTCCTAGGTTTACGCATTACGAATTACTCGTTACCATGTGTTCTTCAAGCACCATGCTATAGCCGGCGTGGAATTCCTTTCGAAATTCGTCAAACTTCCCCTCCGCTATCGCCTTTCCCATATCCTTCAAAAACTCCAGATAGCAATGCAGGTTGTGCATTGTTATCAGCCGCAGTCCCAAAATCTCGCCCACATTGAGCAGATGCCGCACATAGGCGCGCGTAAAATTCGTGCACGCATAACAACTGCATCCCTCCTCCAAGGGGCGCGTATCCTCCTTATAAATGGCCGCCTTCACCGGGTAGCGACCGCGCCGCGTCGAAACCGTTCCGTTGCGCGCCTGCCGGGTGGGCATCACGCAATCGAACATGTCCACGCCGCGCGCGACCGACTCCACCATCTGGGCCATTTCGCCCACACCCATCAGGTAGCGCGGCTTCTCCACCGGAAGATGGTCGACCGTATCGTCCACCCCCCGCAGGATCAGTTCGTCGGGTTCCCCAACGCTCACGCCACCAATGGCATAGCCATCAAAATCCATCTCGACCAATGCCGTTGCGCACTCCTCGCGCAAATCGGCATGGACACCGCCCTGGGCGATACCAAAAACCAATTGGCCTTCCGCACGGGGCGCTTCCCTGCAAATAGCCGCCCAATCTAGGGTTCTGCGTACCGCTTGGCAAGCGTATTCCTTCTCGCAAGGGTACGGTGGGCACTCGTCGAAAACCATGGCAATATCGGAGCCGAGCTTGCGCTGGATCTCCATCGATTCGCGCGGACCGATAAAATGGGCTGCACCATCGGAGTGCGACTGGAACGAGACGCCCTCGTCGGTAATCTTGTTCATGCTGCCGAGGCTGAAGACCTGGTAGCCGCCGCTATCCGTCAAAATCGCGCGATCCCAGCCCATGAACTGGTGCAGGCCACCCATGCGTTCAATCAGATCGGGGCCGGGGCGATCATTGAGGTGGTAGGTGTTGCCCAGCAGGATTTCCGTGCCCAGTTCATGCATCTCGCGCGGCGACATGGCCTTCACCGTCGCCTGCGTACCGACCGGCATGAATACCGGCGTCTCCACCGTTCCGTGCGCCGTATGCAACCGCCCCCGCCGCGCCTTGCACGACAAATCCGTGCCCACCAGCTCAAACATGCCAACCGCTGGAACCATCCCGTTTCCCGAATCACGCATCACGGATCACTTAACGTCTTCGTAGAATTTCGCAAACGATGTCTGCATGTAGGGGATCAGCCAAAGATAGCCAATCCCGAAGGTGAAGAAGGTGGCCAGAATCCACCACCAAAAGAAGCGCCAGTGCAGGCAGAAAAACCTCCACTTGTTGCCCTTCATCATCTCCTTGCTCCGGCTGATCGCCTCCAGCGGCCCGCAATCCTCGTCATCCGCAATGATGAAAAACGCCATGGCATAGCGGAATATGGCGATGATGCCGGGAATGACAAAAAGCAACGACCAGAGGAAAATAAACAACATGCTGAAGAAATAGGCGCCGAATGCCGCCCCGAAACGCTTGAACCCGGTAAACAGGCTCTCCAGCCGTGTCTCGCCCTCTTGGGCAATCACGAGGAAGAAGGCGCAAAATCCCACCGTCAGGGGGCCCGAAATAATTATTTCGACAATCTGGGCGATAAGCTTCATGGCGTCCCCCGCACCTTCGGCATTCCCTCCGCTTAGCCCAGAAACAACGCCAACAAAGATGGCTGCCGAAAAAATGAAACCATAGAAACTAAGGATCAAGATGGCATAAAGCACATAACCCAGCACGGCCATGCCCCAGTTCCCGGTCAGCGCCACGCGGGCATCGGCCATCAGATCCTTGTTCGACGAACCGCCAAAAGCATCGCCCAGTCCCGGTGTTTTCAGCGAGTCGCCCTCGTTCAACAAATCAGTCAATCCAGCCATGGTTTTCCTCCGTCGGTTTAAAACGCGCATCTTGCCCAAACCCCATCCATAAACCAAGCCGGAAGAGTTGCTTCGTGAAAATGCATTTTTGATCGTAGCACGGGCATCCTGCCCGTGACCATGGGCTGGAAGCCCATGCTACGCTACAGATCAAAACATGGGCCGCCCTTCGAGCCTATCGCCGCCAACCTTGACAGCGTCAAGCAGGAGCTTTTGCTCGCCCTGCATGGCGACGGTGCTGCACCAGGCCGTCGCGGCTTTTCGAGATGACAAGGCACCGGGACTACAACTCGTCTTCCGTGATGCCTGCCTGCTTCATGATGGCTCGTTGAAGGCCGGACTTCAGATCGCGATTGCCGTGTACGGGAACGGTTATGCGGAGGTTGCTGCCGGAACGGGTGAAAATGTGGTGGCTTCCCGACACACGGTTCAGCGTCCAACCCTTGCGCTTGAGCAACGCACCCATCGCCTTGCCGCTGATGGTTTTCATGTCAGACCGCAAGCTCCATGACGGAGTCCGTCTCGCCTATCTTCACATCGTCGAGATCGATGGACAAGCAACCCTCGACCGCGTCATAGACATTGGCGATGAGTTCCTTCATGTCCTCGCCTTGCGTCGCACATCCGGGTATCGCCGGCACCTCGGCCCAGAATCCGCCTTCTTCCGCTTCGTGGATAACAACTTTAAGCTTCATAAATACGCCTCCCGGCTCCTGGCATTCATTTCATGCGCACTTTGTACGTCATTCCCTCCCTTAAAGCAAGCCGCACAACAGCCACGCTGACACCTCGAAGCAAGCATTCCGGCGCACTACAGATCCCGGAAAACATGGGCAAAGCGCCCCGCGAGCTTCTCGCCATCGACCTTGACGGCGTCGAGCAGGAGCTTTTTCTCGCCCTGCATGGCGACGGTGCTGCACCAAGCCGCTGACAAGCCGTCGCGGCTCTCGGCATGCACCAGCAGCATGTCGGCCTTGTCGGCCGTATCCATGTGCCGCATGGTTCCCTCGGAAATATGGATAAAGGCATAGCCGTCGCGCTCGGCGAGCATCTTCTTCAGTTCCCGCACAATGTCATCCTTCTCCATCCCCGCAATGGGAACCACCTCCATCAAGCCCTCGTCGTTGAAGAGGAAGAAAATCTCGACATGGGTTCCCGCTTCGAGAAACTGCCGCCGCGCCTCTTCGTTCAACATTTCGATCCACTGGGCCAGCGATCCTTTCCTGTCCTGCCCGTTCCATTCCGGTGGTTGCATAGCGATCCTTTCTTCTAAGTTTTATGGCATTCTTATCATACGATCCTGGAAATGCAAAGCGGTGTCGCCCTTTAGTTGCCACCGCACTCCAAAATGTTCTACCCTCCCCCCATGTTCATCATCAACAGCATCGCCCCGATATTCCTGCTGATCGCGCTGGGAAAGCTTCTCCACAAGACCGGGTTTTTCCCCGAACCGTTCTTCAAGGGGCTGAACAAGCTCGTCTACTGGTTCGCCCTGCCCGCCCTGCTGACGAGCCGCATCAGCATCGCCCGGTTTGAATTCGGAACCATCTCGAGGGTTTTCCTGCTGTTCACCATCGCCACCCTGCTGAGCCTCGGCATTGCATGGGGCGCCGCCCGCCTCCTCAAGCTGCCAGCCCCGAAAACGGGGTCGTTCATCCAGGGCTCGTTCCGCGGCAACGGGGCGTTCATCGGGCTTCCGGTCGTCGTCTACGCCCTCGGCGACCTCGACCCGCAGGCGGAGGTGCTCGGGCTCCTGCTGCTTGCGGCGCTGACCATCCTGTTCAACATTCTCAGCGTGGTCGTGCTGGTCCACCACGGCCGGCGCAGGGCCGGCACGAAAGAATCCATCCGCATTTCGATGGAGCAGCTTGTCAAGAACCCGCTCATCCTCGCCTGCGTCGCCGGCATGGCCCTCAACCTTGCGGGCATCGCGCTGCCACCTTTTCTTTTCCGCCCGCTCGATGCGCTGGGCAACGCCGCCCTCCCGCTCGTCCTGTTCGGCATCGGTGCCTCGCTGACCTTCGAACGGCTGCACGGCGCGGCATCGCCGACACTGGTTGCCTCGCTCATCAAGGTGGCCGCCACGCCTGCGCTCGGGTTTTTGGTCGCCGCGTTTTTCGACCTCGGCACGGTCGAGCGGATGGTCGCCATCCTCTACCTCGCCTCCCCCGCCGCCGCCGCGTCGTACGTCATGGCCGAAATGATGGACAACGACGGCCCGCTCGCCGGACGGATCGTGGCCTTGAGCACCCTGCTCTCCGCCATCACCCTGCCCATTATTATAGCTCTGGGGCTATAGAACCGCAGAATGTTGACATACTTCGACATTCGACATTCCTTGTTCGATATTCGATATTCAGACTGATGATCGGATTTAAAAACATCACATTGAAGGTTCACCGGCAAACGCTGTTCGATGGCGCAAGCCTGCACGTTGCGGTTGGCAACAAGGTGGTGGTGCGCGGCGCATCGGGTAGCGGCAAAAGCTCTTTGCTCAAATGCGCGGTCGGTGCACTCCCAACGACTGGTGGCTCCGTTCGCATCGATGGTTTGGAATTGTCCGCCGATACGGTTGCGGAGATTCGCGGCCGCATCGCCTTCATCGGGCAGGAACCCGTGCTCGGCGCGGAGAATGTCCGCGACGCCCTCCTCCTGCCCTTCCACTTCAAGGCGCATTGCGGCAACAAGCCCAGCGACGAGCGGATTTCCAAACTACTGGAACGTCTCCACCTTTCCGCCGACATTCTCGACAAGCCGAGCAAGCGCATCTCCGGCGGCGAGAAACAGCGCATTGCCGTCATCCGCGCCCTGCTGCTCGATAAAACCATCTTCCTTGCCGATGAAGTAACCTCAGCCCTCGACCCCGAAAGCAAGGCGGCGGTCATGGCCGAACTCTTCCGCCCGGAAATCACCCTGCTTTCCGTCTCGCACGACCCCGAATGGGTCGACGCCTGCGATCGCATCGTCGAAATCGTGAACAATCAACTAAGAGAAAGCGTCGCAGACCCGAAAATCAAAAATCAGCAATCAAAAATCGAAAATGGAAGCATCGGAGATAGCCATGACTACTGATCTATCCATTCCTGCCATGCTTTGGATGTATGCGCTGATGCTGGTGCCGCTGGCGGTATTCTTCTATCTCCGGCTCGGACTCATCCGCGACACGTTGCTGGCGCTCGGACGCATGACCGTCCAGTTGCTGTTTGTTGGCCTCTACCTGAAATATCTCTTCCAGCTCAACAACCCGCTGGCAAGCCTGCTCTGGGTGGTGCTTATGCTGGTGGTCGCCAATCTCAGCATCCTCAACAAGGCGGGACTAAAACGCGGCCTCTTTTTTTGGCGCTCGCTGGTCGGCGTGGCGGGCAGCACCCTCTTTGCCGGTGGATGGTTCATCCTCGTCGCCATCCGTCCCGAACCGATCCATGACGCGCGCTACATGGTTCCAATCATCGGAATGATCCTCGGAAACTGCCTGCGCAGCAATGTCCTGAGCCTGGAGCGCTTCTATAGCGGTATCCGGAAAAACGAAAACGAGTTCACCACCTAC
>JBDLHZ010000028.1:0-13714 GCA_039715135.1 Verrucomicrobiota bacterium | reverse complement strand
TACATGGTGAATCGGCTCAAGGGCTATGACTTGCTTGAGCGCTACTACACCGACAACCCGAACGTCCGGCTCTACAAGTATACGCGCGGCGATCCCGCCAGCCCGGTGCTTGTGGCCTCCGCCGTCAATGGCCAGGAAGTTGTGAATCTCCCCGTCTATTCCGGCGTTGCGGAGGTGTCCGTGACGGATATCTTCGGCGTGGATCAGGGAACCCTTAGCGTCGTGAACAACAACCTGCAGATTACGGCAACCGAGACGCCGGTATATGTAGACGGCCTCCAGGCTGCGGACTTTCCTTCCCTCCAGCCGTCTTTCATTTTCCAGGATGATTTCAGCGGTTCGGGATCGTCCGGATTGGATGGCATCGTTCCGGACGTTGCGCCTGCCGGAACAACATGGACCGCCCACGCCAACATCATGGCCGACGGGTCGCTGGGCGCATCAACAGCCGGTTCGGCCTGGCTGCCGTTTGTTCCGGAGGCGGGCAGGATCTATGAATTGTCCGCGACGCTCAATGCGGTCGGTAGCTGGTTGTCGTTGGGTTTTGGCACCGGCACTCCAACGACCGGACGCACGCTCGACAACGCGGTCTTTTGGAGTTTGACACAGCCTTCAGGCTCCGCTTATCCCGACCAGTCCTTTACCGGCCCGGGAACGTCGGGTAGCGAAAACGCATCGACAACCAGCACCGACTACCTGAAGGTGGTTCTGGACGCAAGGAATGCCGATTGGGAAGTCGAGTGGTATTTCAACGGGGGGTTGGAACGGTCGGAAACGGTTTTGGAGGCCAATGTCCCGTCGATCACACACGTCTACTTGAGCGCCAATGGCGCGACGGGAAGCTACGGTGATTTCCTGATGACGGAATGGGTTTCCGTTGTGCTTCCGGCCGGGATTGTTGGCTGGGAATCCGCTTCCAGTAATATCATGGAAATGGTGGTTGATGCCCCAGGCGCGGCAAACCGCTACTTTCCCGTGGCCACCACCAACCTGGTGGACGGCATCTGGACCAATGTGCCGCATTCGGATACCAACACGGGGCCCTTTGTCGTCACCAACCTCGGCCATTCCACAACAGATGCCTCCGGCACCAATGAAGTGATCTACCTGCAAGCCGATGGGAACGCCAAATTCTTCAGGATCATCGCCCAATAGATCGTGTTTATGCAGGGTGTATAGGGGATAAGATGGCGACGAAGCAAAAAAGATATCTTATTGCAACGGCAGGCACGAACTCTTCGGTAATCGATGCCGATACCCTCAGGCAGTGGTCGGCACCATACCGTGGCTGGCACTATTATCCCGGCCATGTGATACCTGCAAAACCCAACATCAAGGGGTTTAACAAGGTACATATGGTTGATGTCCCCGCCGTATTCCAATTGCCCGGCAACAAAAAGTGGTTCATGAGCTTTGTCGGTTTTGACGGCAAGGGATACCAATCTTTTGTGGCCGAAAGCGACGATCTTCTACACTGGACCGACATGCGCCTTGCCATGGGATACGGTCCCGAGGGTTCGTTCGATCATGGTGGAGTTGTTCTGGGTGCCTACTTGCTGGAAGGCTACGATATCAAGGCTCCCCGCACCCTGAAGAAGCACAAGGGGAAATACATTTCACTCTACGGCACCTATCCGCGCCAGGGCGGATACGAGCTGAAACCGGGATACGAAGGAATAGCCTCAAGTGCAAATGGCCTGGCCTGGGAGCGAGCGCAGGACGAACCCATTCTCTCGATATATCAGCCGGATTGCGGTGCTTGGGAAAATGTCAGCATCTACATGCCTTGGCTTGTTGAACATGCAGGCGAATACTACAATCTGTACAATGCCAAGGGTAGCGTAGAGCAACTGGGGTTGGCCTTGTCCGATAATCTCTTTGATTGGAAACGCCATGACAGTAATCCCATAATACCGGTCGGTGCAAAGGACTCCTTCAATGAACGATTTTCTGCGGACGGGAAGATTTTCAGGGACGGTGATCACTGGGTTTGTTTCTTTTTTGGCGTGGGTCGGGGCGGTGCGCATATCATGGCGGCCTTTTCCCACGATCTCTACCACTGGACCGTCGATCCCGAACCGCTGTACAGGCGTGGAGGAAATCCGTCGGGTCTGGATCGGGAGCATGCCCACAAGATCTCCCTGGTTTGGAACCCCGAAAAGGAAACCTTCTACATGTTCTACTGCGCGGTCGGCAACGAGGGCAGGGGCATTGGATTGATAACAAGCAGGCCTTTAGAGAACCGGGGAATAGCCCCGTAAGTTAAATAAGGAGAGGAATTGTGCGCATTACTAATCATGCCATGGCGGTGCTTGTTGTATCCACCAGTTATCTGTTCGGTGTTGCATCTGCCAGGGCCGACAACGGGGAAATTCAATTAAGAACGTCGCGGGAAATTCCGGCTTCCATTTTTGGAACGGGCACTCATTTCGGGCAGTCAGCCAACTATAAGGAGATACTGCCTCGGGTGGAGAAGGTCGGATACAAGTGGATCCGTGACGAGGTCTATTGGAACAAGGTGGAAAAAGAGAAAGGCGTGCTGGTATTGCCGGAAAATGCCGAGGCGTGGATCAATGATGCTCGTTCCAGAAAGCTTAGTATTATGCTGGTACTTGGCTATGGCAACAAGTTCTATCCCGCCGAGGATTTCGAAGCATTCAAGAAGGGATACGCAAATTACTGCGCCTTCATGGCCAAGGCACTCAAGGGCAGGGTTCAGGTGTGGGAGCTTTGGAACGAACCCTCGAATTCTTTCCGCAAATCATTCGGCGGCGCCTGGAATGCCAAGCCGGCGGAAGGAGAGAAGATCAGTCCCTGGTTGGATAAGTTCACCGATCTGGTGATTGCCGGGGCCAGGGCGATACGAAAAGCTGATCCGGATGCGATCATTATTACAAATCCTGACAATCCGGCAGCGCACTACTTTCTCGACGCGCTTGAGGAGCGGGATGGAGTTGATTTCTTCGACGGTATTTCCATTCACCCCTATTCCTACAGAACGCCGCCGGAAGTCCGGCCAGTAGGCGGTGCCAGCCTGAACGGGCGGGATGGGGTGGTGGTTGCCGACGACGATCACAGCTATGCTTCGGAACTGAGGTTGTTGCGGGAGAAGATGCGTTCGGTAGGGATGAACCCCGCCAACCTCTATGCAACAGAGTTTGGCTATACTACTTTTCACCGCAGGGCGGGGCTGTACGAAGGGGTTTCCTATGCCGCGCAGGCGAAGTATCTGGCGCGGCAGCTCATCCTCCAGCTCGCATACGAGATTCCCGTGGCCATTCAGTACGGCGTCCAGGACGACCATGCGGATCTCACAAGCGAACACGGAAATTTCGGACTGTTTCGCCATGGACGCTATGACTACGCTCCCAAACCATCCTTCTTTGCCGTGCAGCGAGTGTGTAGTCTGTTCAGTTCGCCGGTTGAACTCTACATGCCGAACTGGGCGGTAGGTGTTGTTCCGGACAGGTATCCCGATGAAACCGGGAAGCATCATCTGGTGTGGGATAATCAGGAACTACGCTTTCTCAACCGGGTGGAGACCCATCTGTTCAGGAACCCGGAGACGGGCGAGGTCATGCTGGTGCTCTGGAACGCCGTGAAGTGTTCCGACCGTCAGCATTTGCTCTCCGATGTTACGCTGGATACGGATGCCTACTCGGAATTCAGTGGCTGGGATATTCTGACAGGAGAAGAAGTCGCACTGAATGTTTCGAAGACGGATGGCAAAACGATGTTCAAGAACGTGGTAATCCCGGACTATCCGCTGGTCATCAGGATGTTATTGCCATGACAGGACGAGAAAGGCTATTAACGGCGTTCAGCAAGGTAAATCGGATGAATAGAAATAGAAGAGTAAAGGAAGAACTATGAAAGAAAGAAACCCCGTTAAGGTGGGTATCGTGGGATGCGGCCGGGCCGGGCTGAACATGCACTGGGGCGACCTGAAGAGCAGGACGAACAAGTTTCAAATCGTTGCCGCGCATGACTGCATCAAGGCGCGCCGCGAGAAAATGGCCGAGGAAACCGGGTGCAAGGCCTGTGCTTCGTTCGAGGCGATGATCCATGATCCGGAAGTCGAATTGGTGGTCATTGCCTCCAATACGCTGGATCATGTGCCGCAGGCCGTGGCGGCCTTGAGGCTCGGCAAGGATGTCTTTCTGGAAAAGCCGATCGGCAAAGACCTTGCCGAGGCCCGGAAGCTCATGCGTGCCGCTGAAAAAACGCCCGGCAAGCTATATGTAAGGCACAACCGCCGCTTTGAACCCGCCTTTGTCCATGCGCGCGAAATCATCGATTCGGGGATTCTGGGGGATGTGCACGAGATCCAGCTCAACCGGGTTGGATATCAGCGCCGCAATGATTGGCAGACGCTCAAGGAATGCGCCGGTGGGCAGCTCTTGAACTGGGGGCCGCATCTGGTCGACCATGCGCTGCAGTTTCTCGAGTCGCCGGTCAAGGAGCTGTGGAGCGACCTGAAGCAGGTGGCTGCCGCCGGTGATGCCGAAGACCATGTCCGGATCATATTCAAGGGCGAAAACGGCCGTGTGGTCGAGGTGGAAATCTCCGGTGGAGGCGCATTGCCCCGGCCAGTCTACGCCATCGCGGGCTCGAAAGGTGGGCTCGTAACCTGGGACGAGCAGACCTTCGAGCTGAAATATCTCGATCCGAAGGTGAAGCTCAAACCCGTCCGGGCCCGCAAGAAGCCCCCCGCGCTGGATGCCGTTGCCGAGGAACTCAAGTGGGTGACCAGGAAGATAAAGGTTCGCCCGAAGAAAAAGATCGATACGGATCATATCTGGGATTGCCTCTACGACTCCATTCGTCGCGGCAAGCCATTCCCCATAACCAATGAACAGTCACTTGCCGTCATGGAAGTCATTCAAAAAATCAAGAAAGGAACCGAGTTCTAAATGAAAACCGGAATCACACTCTACAATTTCGCCCCGATGTGCAAAACCGCCGAAGGGCTTCATGAAGTACTGGCTCGACTGAAGCAGATCGGCTATTCGGTCGTCCAGGTCTCCAGCATCCCGCCTGAGGTCACTGCGGACGAAATCGCGGGAATGCTCAAGGAGTTTGATCTTGAATGCTGCATTACCCATGTCGCCTGGAACCGCTACCTCGAAGATATCGGCGGTGTCGTTGAGGACCACAAGAAATGGAACTGCCGCCATGCCGCTCTCGGCATGCTGCCGTGGGAATACTATACGCCCGAAGGGCTGGAGCGCTTTCTTGGGGAACTTCCTTCTGTTGCGCAGGCACTTGCTTCCGAAGGATTGGACTTTTCCTATCACAACCATGCCCACGAGCTGATCCGCTACAAGGAGCTTGGCGGCAGCACCTGGCTGGACGAACTCTATCGCCGCACTTCTGCAGACGAACTGAAGGCCGAGCTGGATCTCCACTGGCTGGCCCGGGGCGGTGTTGAACCGTCGGACTTTGTCCGCAGGCTGGCCGGGCGGATACCCGTTCTCCACTTCAAGGACTATCAAATCCACAAGGACAACGAGGTGCGCTTTGCCCCGCCCGGCGAAGGAAACCTCAACTGGCAGGCGATTGTCGAGGCGGCTCGCCAAGGTGGGTGCGAATATGTGGTTTTCGAGCAGGATGATCCGTATGAAACGGATCGCTTTGAACTGGCGGAAACCGCCCTCGCCAATATGCAGTCGCTGATCGCAGCCTAACCCCGCAGAGCCAGAACCAATATTAAACACGAAGGCACGAAGAACACTAAGCTTTGAGTTCTTTGTGTCTTAAGCGAAGCGGGTGTTGAAAAATCATTCGCTGCGAAGCCGCTTGGTAAGATATTGACATGAATGTAGTTGGGAAGATTGAACGGGAGTTGCAGAAGGATGCTTCCGCATACCGCGGGAAGCCGTTTTTTTCGTGGAACAATAGGTTGAAGCCGGAAGAGCTGCGCCGTCAGATCCGGATTATGAAGCAGATGGGACTGGGTGGATTCTTCATGCATTCGCGGGTGGGGCTCGACACGCCCTATTTGGGCGAAGCGTGGTTTGCATGCATCGAGGCCTGTGTGGACGAAGCGAAGCAGCTCGGCATGGAGGCGTGGCTCTATGACGAGGACCGCTGGCCCTCCGGTGCGGCCGGGGGACTGGTGACCGCCGATCCGGAATTCCGCATGCGCGCGGTGGAATGCGAGGCGCTTTCATCGGTTGACGGGCTGCGGTGGGATGCGGACGTGCTGGCTGTTTTTTCCGCGGTGGTCGAGGGGGATGCCGCCAGTGAAGTCGTTCGGATCCAATCGAAGGAAAAGGCCGCTCTTCCCAAGGGGCATGAACTGCTGGTCTTCCGCATTGTGGTGAGCCCGGAAAGCGAATGGTACAACGGGCAGACCTATCTGGATACGATGAACCCCAAGGCGGTTGAGCGCTTTGTGGAAGTCACCCACGAGCAGTACAAGGAGCACTTCGGGGATGAGTTCGGGAAGACCATTCCCGGCATCTTTGCCGACGAGCCGCACCACGGAACCGCCTTCAGTTCCTTCCAGTCCACGAACAGCGGCCATGCGCTTCCATGGACTGGCGCCTTTGCCGAAACCTTTCGGGAGCGCTACGGCTACGATATTCTGGATCATCTCGTGGAGTTTTTCTACGAAGTCGACGGGGAAAAGATACGTCCGGCCCGGCACAACTACCATGATTGCGCCGCAGATCTCTTTGCGAAGGCATTCTGCAAGACCATCGGCGACTGGTGCGAGGAGGCCGGCATCGTGTCCACCGGCCACATGCTTTTCGAGTCTCCGCTATCCTACCAGGCCCACGTGGAAGGGAGCGTGATGCGTTCCTATGAATACATGCAGGCGCCGGGGCTTGATCTGCTGACTGAATACCACCGCGAATTCGACACGGCCAAGCAGGTTTCCTCGGTGGCCCGGCAGTTCGGGCGCAAGTGGCGCCTGACGGAGACCTACGGATGCACGGGGTGGCAGTTTCCTTTTTCCGGCCACAAGGCCGTCGGCGACTGGCAACTGGCGCTCGGAATCAACCTGCGCTGCCAGCACCTCTACTGGTATTCCATGGAAGGCGAGGCCAAGCGCGACTATCCAGCCTCCATCGGCCACCAGTCGCCCTGGTGGGAAGCCTACTCCAAGGTGGAAGACTACTTTGCCCGCGCCCATGCCGTCATGACGCGCGGACACGAGGTGCGGGATCTGCTGGTGATCCATCCCATCGAAAGCACCTGGGCCATCTTCCATCCCGGCTGGATGGAGGATCGTGAGATTCAGGCAATGGATCAGTCGTTGGTGGATCTTAGCGATACGCTGCTCGGCGCAAACATTGATTTCGACTATGGCGACGAAGACATTCTTGCGCGCCATGCGGAGATCGTGAAGGGCAAGGGGCAATCCGTTTTCAAGGTTGGCGAAGCGGAATACACCACCGTCCTGGTACCGCCAATGATTACGATGCGTTCCTCCACGCTCGAACGGCTCAAGGCGTTCCGCGAAGCGGGGGGGGATGTGGTTTTCTCCGGTTCGGTGGCCACGCATCTTGATGTCGAGCCTTCCGGGGAGGTGAAGTGCTTTGCGGACGAGGGGGCGAAGGCGCCGGCCAAGGGCGCGGCCCTTGCGGAGGCCGTGGAAAACGCCCGGCGGGTTTCGATTGCGGATGGAGCCGGGGCGCAGATCCCCGATGTGCTCTATCTGCTGCGCGAAGACGGCGATGCCTGGTATCTCTTTGTCTGCAACACGGGGGAGGACTTTGTCGAACTCGAAAAGGAGACACCGGTTGCGGCGCGGAAGAACACCTTTCCGGATGTCCGCATAAACGGGTTTGCCGGGGTGGACGGCGCGGCCGAGCTGGATCTGGATACCGGCGAATGGTATCGCGCCGAAACCGTCGCAGCGGATGGCGGCATCGAAATAAAAACCTCGTTCGAACAGTTGGGCAGCCGGGTTTTTGTAGTACCCAAAAAAACGATGGGTGATGTCGGCTTGTCCGTCAGGAACAAGCTGGAGCCCGTTTCAAGCCGCGCTCTCGAAAAAGCGGCGTGGGACGTCTCCTTTTCGGAGGAACCCGGTTGTCTCGTGCTGGATCGCCCGGCCTTCAGGATCAAAGGGGGCGAATGGCGCGGGAACGAGGAGATCCTTCGCATCGATCGGTTGGTCAGGGAGTCGCTCGGCCTTCCCCGCCGCGGAGGCCACATGCGCCAGCCCTGGTCGGCCGAACGGCATGGGAACCCGGAATCGGTTGCCGTGGAACTGCGCTATGGCTTTGAGGTCAAAGACCTGCCGCAAGGCGGATTGTCCATCGGGATCGAATGTCCGGAACGCTACCGGATTTTCCTTAACGGCAATGAAGTTTCGACCGATGCCGATTGCGGCTGGTGGGTGGACAAGTCGCTTCGGCGCGTGTCGTTCCCGGCCACTCTTCTTCGACTGGGGGAAAACGAACTGAAACTGGTTTGCGACTACGATGAAAACCATCCGGGGCTGGAGATGGTCTATCTGCTGGGGCATTTCGGTTCACAGGTTTCCGGAACCCGCGTTTTCATGGTGGAGGCACCCCGCAGTCTGGAAATCGGGGACTGGACCAAGCAGGGCCTGGCCTTCTATTCCGGCAATGTGGGTTATCGCACGGAGGTCGGCCTTTCGCTGCAGGAGGGGCAGCGCCTCTTTCTGCGCGTTCCCGCCTATGAAGGTGTTGCCGTCAGGATTTGGGTGGATTCAACTCCGGTTGGAGTCATTGCGTGGGAGCCCAACGAGATCGACATTACCGATCATTTGACCGGTTCGAAAGCGCAGTTGAGCATTGAGATCCTTTCGCACCGCTCCAATTCGCACGGGCCGTTCCATCTGAACCAGGATCAGCCTTTCGGCATCGGACCCTATTCATATGTCACTCAGGATGAAGACTGGCGGGATGACTACCGTCTTCTGCCCTGCGGCCTGACCGCCGCCCCTGAACTGGTTGTAAAGGAGGAGCAATAATGTACCTGACCGGTTTTGCAGACGAAGCCGCCGGCGATATCGATGGACAGATCCGCGCGACGAAAGAGCTCGGCTGGGAAAACATCGAGAGCCGCAATATAGACGGGAAAAACATCCACGACATTTCCGATGGGGAATTCGATGTGGTCTGCGGCAAGCTGGCCGATGCCGGTGTGAAGATCAACTGCTTCGGTTCGGCGATTGCCAATTGGGGCAAGAAGATCACCGATCCGTTCGATTCCTCCCTCGAGGAAGCGCGCCGGGCGATACCCCGCATGCAGCGCCTGGATACGAAGCTGGTTCGAATCATGAGTTTTGGCGTGCTCAATGATCGCGGTCCGGACGACCAGATGGAGGCCGAGCGCTTCCGCCGCCTTCGTGAACTCGTGGCGATGTTTGCCGACGCGGGCATCGTTCCGGTTCATGAAAACTGCATGAACTATGGCGGCATGGGCTGGGCATACTCGCTCAAGCTCATTGAAAACGTGCCGGGGCTGAAGCTGGTGTTCGATACCGGCAATCCTGTTTTTACGGATGACCGCACCCGGCCCAAACCGTACCCCAAGCAATCCGCCTGGGAATTCTACAGCCGCGTTCGGGAGCACATTGCATACGTGCATATCAAGGACTGCCGCTTTGTGAGGGAACTGCCGGACTCCATCTTTCCCGAAGCGGAATTCACGTTTCCGGGAGAGGGCGACGGCGATGTCCGCCGGATTCTCGGCAACCTGTTGGCCAGCGGCTATGACGGCGGCATTTCCATCGAGCCGCACATGTCGGCGGTCTTCCACGACGACACGGTTCGGTCGGAGGATGACGTCAAGTATGCCAACTACGTCGAATACGGAAGGCGGATCATGAAGTTGCTGGAGGAAGTGAAAGCATGCATTGGCTAGACTGGTTGATTGTTGCTGTTCCGATGGCGTTTATTCTGTGGATAGCGGTTCATTCGCGGAAATATGTTCGCGGCGTGGTGGACTATCTTGCCGCAGGGCGATTGGCCGGGCGCTATATCCTGACCATCGGGGACCTGACCGCCGGGCTTGGGCTTCTTACCCTGGTGGCGGTGGTTGAAAAGGCCCGCCGTTCCGGCTTTGCGTTGGGTTTCTGGGAGGTTGTCTGGCCTATCATAGGCACCGTGGTTGCGCTGACGGGCTTTTGCGCATACCGTTTCCGCCAGAGCAAGGCGCTGAGCAACGGGCAGTTTCTGGAAATGCGCTACAGTCGAAAGTTCCGTATCGCGGCTTCAACCCTTCGCATTCTTTCGGAACTGCTCGCCAACTCGATCGGGCCGGCGATTGCCGCGAGGTTCTTCATCTATTTTCTCGGTATTCCCAATCAGATCATGTTTTGGGGAATGGCTGTTCCGACCTATCCCCTGCTGGTCGGGGCGGTTTTGCTTGTGGCCCTGGTTGTTGTTCTGCCGGGCGGAAGAATCGCATTGTGCATCACCGATGCGATCCAGGGGCTTTTCTGCTACCCGATCTTTATTCTTATCGTGGGCTATATCGTCTTCACCTTTTCGTGGAACGACCATATCGTTCCGGTGCTGACCGACCGGGTGGCCGGGCAAAGCTTCCTCAATCCGTTTGATATATTCGAACTGCGGGATTTCAATATTGTTTTTCTGGTGATCATCATTATTGGCGGGGTCTACAACCGGGGGAGCTGGCTGGGCAACGATACCAGCACGGCCGGGCGCACGCCGCACGAGCAGAAAATGGGGGGCATCCTGGGGGTGTGGCGATATGGATTCTCCACACTGATGTGCATCCTGATCGGCATGGCCGTTATTGCCGGCATGAATCATTCCGCTTTCGCTCCGAAAGCGCATGAAATCCGTCAGGAGCTTTCGATGGAGGTGGCATCCGAGGTGGCGCGCTCCGATGCCGAACTGGCGAGCGTGGAAGAGAATATAGGCGCCATCCCGGTATTGGTTCATGCCATTGGCACCGACGAGCCGATGAGTCAGAAAGGGGATCTGGACGCGGTCTATCTGGACGCGGCGCAGAAAAGCTTCGGCGACACGCCGGAAGGCAACCAGATATTCCAGAAATTCAGTTCGCTTTACAGCCAGATGATGATGCCGGCGAGTTTCCGCCGGATGATGCCGTCCGGAATTCTGGGAGCATTCTGTCTCGTTGCCATTTTGCTGATGATCAGCACGGATGACTCGCGCATATTCAGCGCCTCGGTCGCCATTGTCCAGGATCTGGTGGTTCCGTTCAAAAAGGAAGCGATGACCCCGAAGCAGCACTTGCGGCTGGTCAAATGGTTTACCGTCGGCGTGGCGTTGTTTTTCTTCTGCACGGCTCTTTTATTCTCCCAGATGGACTACATCCAGATGTTCCTGACGATTCTGGTCGCTATCTGGATGGGTGGAGCGGCTCCAATCATGATTTTCGGGCTCTACAGCCGTTTTGGAAACACGGTC
The DNA here is from genome assembly GCA_039715135.1 of Verrucomicrobiota bacterium. GTDB lineage: Bacteria > Verrucomicrobiota > Kiritimatiellia > Kiritimatiellales > Pontiellaceae > Pontiella. Next base: position 2,327 of record JBDLHZ010000028.1, on the reverse strand, counting down.
GGAGCATATTGTTCCCTGATCTTCGGCTCCGGCACGGCACTGGTTGCGGTCTTCATACAGCGCGGCTGGGCGACCGTGGTCTATCCGTTCCTTGAGAATCACGGCTGGGTCGAACCGGTCGGTCGGCTTTTGGCCGGCATCAGCGGCCCGATGAATCCGTATGTTGTTTGGGAGATGAATCCGGTCAAGTGTCCGATCAACAGCGCGGAATTCTATTTTATGGCGATGATGCTCGGAACGATTGCCTATGTGGCGGCATCTCTGCTGACCGGTGGCCGGAGAAAACCCTACAATCTGGATCGTCTTCTGCATCGGGGGCAGTACAACACCGACGGGGTCGAGGAGGTCAGGTCGGCATGGACATGGAGGTCGACATGGGGAAAACTCATTGGCATCACCCCCGACTATACGCGCGGCGACAAAATCATTGCGTGGGGTGTTTTTGGCTACACCTTCGTTTACCAGTTTGGATTTTCCTTTCTAATGGTGGTGGCATGGAACGCCATTACCCCTTGGCCGGTGGCCTGGTGGTCGTCGTATTACTTCATCATCTATCTGGTGGTTACCCCCGTCATCGGGATCATCACCTCGGTATGGTTCACCTGGGGCGGAATAAGGGATATCCGCCAGTTGTTCAAAGATCTCGCCAGACGCGTTGACAACCCGCTGGACGATGGCCGGGTCGAAGGGCATGTCTCGCTGGTTGATGTTGAACAGCTTGGCAAGGATGCGGAGTAGAATGGATTCGCTTGGAGTCGGAATGAGAAGGGGAACATCATGACAAACCGCGAACGGGTAAAAGCCATCCTTCACTACGAGGACTGCGACAGGTTGCCCATCGTGCATTTTGGATACTGGCGCGAAACGCTGCGCAAGTGGGCCGACGAAGGCCACATTGCGCGGGAGCAGGCCGAGGGATGGGCGGATGGGAACGTTATCGATCTTGAACTGTCCCGGATGCTGGGGTTCGATTTTAACTGGTATTCCAACTTCCACACGGCGAACGGCATCCTGCCGGGGTTCGAGTGCGAGGTTGTGGCGGAGTTTCCCGATGGCTCGAAGCATGTTCGGGACGGCAACGGCGTGGTCGTTTTGCAAAAACCCGGTGCCCATGGCATACCGCCCGAGATCGGGCATACCCTCAAGGATCGAGCCAGCTGGGAGGAGCACTACAAGCACCGGCTCCGGTTCTCCAGTGAGCGGGTCGACGAAGCACTCGTCAACACCGGCAGGGACATGGTTCCCTTCAACGCCGGCGGCAAGGAGTTCCTTCAAAGCGACGATCGCGACTTCCACTACGGTCTTTTCGTCGGCAGCCTGTTTGGCCAGATCCGCGACTGGCTCGGAGTGGAGAACACAGCCTACCTATATGCTGACGATCCGGATTTGTTCAGGGAGATCATCGACACCTCCGCCGAGTTGCGTTTCGAATGCGCAAAGTATGTTCTGGAAACCGGCGCGAAGTTTGACTTTGCGCATTTTTGGGAGGATATCTGCTTCAAGAACGGGCCGTTGGTTTCACCGTCCGTCTTCAATGAATTCGTCGGGCCGCACTACAAGCGGCTCACCGAGCTGGTGGCCGGATATGGCATCGACATTGTGTCGGTCGATTGCGACGGCTGGATCGACTCGCTGATACCGACCTGGCTGGAGAACGGCGTGAATACCATGTTCCCGATAGAGGTCGGGACGTGGAACGCCAGCATTGCCCCGTGGCGGGAGCAGTACGGAAAAGAGCTGCGCGGTGTCGGGGGCATGCGGAAATATGTCTTCGCTCAGGACAGGGTCGCTGTCGATGCAGAGGTTGAACGGCTCAAGCCCCTTGTCGGACTCGGTGGCTACATTCCCTGTCCCGACCACCGCATTGCACCGGACGCCGAGTGGGACAATGTCCGCTACTACTGCGACAAAATGCATCGGGAATTGTCATGAAAGCCGGGAAAAACCAGAAAATCACCAAGGGGATGCCGAGCGCGGTGCTGCTGAGCATCGCGATCCATGCCGCACTTTTCCTTCTGGCCGGGATGTTGGTGGTCTTCACGGTGGTAAAGAAGAAGGAGATCGAGTTCGAACCGCCCAAGGCCGTTGATCGGCCGAAGATGAAGCTCAAGAAGCCGAAACCGAAGATCAAGAAATCCTCCCGGCCCAGGCAGGCCAAGCACATCCTGACCAAGGTCAACCCCGTCAACATGCCGGAGATACAGCTCCCTGAATTGTCCGGCATGGGGGGCGAAGGGCTGGGCGAAGGGATCGTCGGTGGTTTTGATACGATGCCGGACTTGGAGACCGTCAGCATATATGGCAGTGGGCGGAGCATCGGGAATGAT
>JBDLHZ010000027.1:0-14225 GCA_039715135.1 Verrucomicrobiota bacterium | reverse complement strand
GGCGACGGTGTGCTCGAAGTGGGCGGAGGGGAGGCGGTCCTTGGTGACGACGGTCCAGCCATCCTTGAGGGTTTCGGTCTTGTGGACGCCGAGATTGATCATGGGCTCGATGGCAAGGGTCATGCCGGCCTTGAGGACAGGTCCCCTGCCCGCCGGGCCATAGTTGGGAATCTGCGGATCCTCGTGCATCTCGCGCCCGATGCCATGGCCGACAAAGTCGCGTACGACGGAAAAGCCCGCGCCTTCGGCGATTTTCTGGACGGTGTTGGAGATGTCGGAAAGCCGGTTGCCTTCGACCGCCTTGCCAATGGCGGCGGCGAGACATTCCTGCGTGGTGTCGAGCAGGCGTTGCCATTCGGGGTCGATCTCCCCCACGGCAACCGTGGTGGCGGTATCGCCGACAAAGCCGCCGTAAACGAGGCCGAAATCGATGCTTACGATATCGCCGTCCTTAATGGTGCGTTTTCCGGGAACCCCGTGTACGACCTCTTCGTTGACGGAGCAGCAAATGCGTCCGGGAAAGCTGTGATAGCCGTAGAAGGCGCAGCGCCCCTCTTCCTTGCGGGCGAGTTCGGCAGCGTATTCGTCGAGTTCCTTTGTGGTGACGCCGGGGGCAACCTTTGCGGCAACCTTGTGGAGGATGGTGGCGGTCTTTTTCGCGCTGATGCGCATGGCCGCAAGTTCACCGGGTTTTTTGACGATGATCATGTGCTGCTACCTAGCCGTTGAGGGCTTCGAGCGTGAGCGCACAGGTGTTTTCCGGCGTTATGGAGGCGTCGACATCGAGAATCAGGCCTTGCTCGCGGTAGTAGCTGATCAGCGGGGCGGTCTGGTTTTCGTAGACCGACAGGCGATTGCGGACGGTTTCCTCGTTGTCGTCGGGGCGCTGGTAGAGTTCGGCGCCGTCGTTGTCGCAAATGCCTTCGGTCTTCGGCGGGACATTGATCACGTGGTAGACCGCACCGCAGGTTTTGCAGAGGCGGCGGCCGGAAAGGCGCCGAATGAGAATATCGTCGGGAACGCTCATGTTGACCACGTTCAACAATGTGCCGCCGATTTCCGCGAGCAGTTGATCAAGCCCTTTGGCTTGCTCCAGCGTGCGCGGGAATCCGTCGAACATGAAACGGGCAGTGTCGGCCGCTTGCGCGATCCGTTCCTTGATGATACCAAGGATTACCGAGTCGGGCACCAGTTCGCCTTTTTCCATGAAAGCCTTGGCTTCGAGGCCAACGGGGCTTTCGGCCTTGATGGCCGCGCGGAGCATGTCGCCCGTTGAAACGTGAATGAAATCGGTTTCGTCCTTCAGGGATTCAGCAAGCGTGCCTTTGCCGGCACCGGGAGGTCCCAGTAGAATGATAGCGTTCATCGTTTGCGCATCTTTCCTTTTTTCAAGAAGCCGTCGTAGTGGCGCATCAGCAGATGCGATTCAATCTGGCGCATGGTATCGAGCATCACGCCCACAATGATCAATATGCTGGTTCCCCCGAAGAAAGAAGCCACCACATAGGGGATTTTCAACTGCGTCGAAATGATTGTCGGCAACAGGGCAATCACCGTAAGGAAGATCGCGCCGGCGAGTGTCAGGCGGGTCATGGTACGGTCGAGGAACTCGGCCGTCGGACGCCCCGGACGGATTCCGGGAACATAGCCGCCCTGCGTCTTGAGGTTGTCGGCGATCTGGATCGGGTTGAACTGCGTGGAGACCCAGAAATAGGAGAAGAAGAGAATCATCAGGCCGAAGAAGAGCATATACCAGAATGAGCTTGGGTCGGAGATTGTGCTAACAGCCATATGAGCCCATTCCCAAGGGAGGAAACGTAGCAGGAACGCCGGAATGCCCATGATCGCCCCCGCAAAGATGATCGGCATTACGCCGGAATAGTTGACGCGCAACGGCAGGTGCTGCGTTCCGCCCTGCATCATTTTCCGACCCACCATGCGCTTGGCAAACTGCACCGGAATCTTTTGCTGGGCCTGCGTAATGGCCACAACACCGAGAATCACACCGAACAGCAACGCAAACAGGAGTACCATGTGGAAAACACCGATTTCGGCAACGCCATCAATCCGGGTCATTTTATCGATCAACGATTTTACCGCTATCGGCATCCGGCTGACGATATTGACCGTAATGATAATGGAAATACCATTGCCGATGCCGCGATCCGTGATCTGTTCCCCGATCCACATGATCAGCAGCGAAGCCGTAACCATCGCAATGACCGTCAGCAAGACAAAGCCCATGCCCGGAATCCGAACCACCTCGGAAGAAAGTCCCGATCCAAGAAAATTGCCAGACTGCAACGACAGGCCGATGCCAAACGCCTGTATTGCACAGATTACAACCGTCAAATAGCGGGTGTATTGGGTGATTTTCTGCCGACCGACATCGCCTTCGCGCTCCAGCTTTTCCAAAGCCGGAACCACGCCCTTCATTAACATCAGGATAATGGACGCGCTGATATAGGGCATGATGCCCAAGGCACCGATGGACGCCTGCAAAAGCGCACCGCCACTGAACATGTTGAACATCCCAAGAAAGCCACCGCCATTCGAGGCCATGCTTTCAAAGTGGTCGCGAATCATGGCCGCGTCCACGCCCGGAAGCGGAATCGCGGCAATAAGACGGCAAATAAAGATCAGGCCAAAGGTAAAAAGGATGCGCTGCCTAAGCTCGGCGATCTTGAAGGTATTGAGGAATGCTGAAAGCATGGGACGGACCTTTTGGTTTTAGACGATTTCGCACGTACCGCCAGCGGCTTCGATCTTCTCCTTTGCCGAAGCGGAAAAGGCATTGGCCTTAACCGTTAGTTTCTTCTCCACGGTTCCATTCCCAAGGATTTTCACGCCGTCGAAATGCCCGTTGACCAATCCTTTTTCCTGGAGTACCTCGATGGTGATCTCGGCTCCATCCTCAAACGCGTTGAGCGCATCGAGGTTCACCGGAACGATGGTTTTCCGGGTAAAGTTGGTAAAACCCCGTTTCGGAAGCTTGCGTACGAAGGGCATCTGCCCACCTTCGAACAATGGCTTGTGCACGCTGCCGGTGCGGGACATCTGGCCTTTGTGGCCGCGCCCGGAAGTTTTGCCCTTCCCCGACGCACGCCCGCGCCCGAGACGGATCTTCCGATGCTTGGAACCTTCTGTTGTCTGCAATGAATGCAAATCCATGACTAAACCCTCTTGATGAAATTAACCCTTGCGGACGGCAAGCGCCTCTTCCTTGGTGCGTAGCTTGCCCAAGGCGTCCAACGTTGCCTTTGTTACGTTCAGGTGGTTGTTGCTGCCCAGCGATTTCGCGAGTACATCGCGAACCCCGGCAAGCTCGAGCACGGCACGGCACGGACCACCCGCGATGATTCCGGTACCTTCGGAAGCCGGGCGGATCAGCACCTGCGCACCACTGTATTTCCCAGTGGTAGCGTGCGGCAGCGTGGTTCCGCGCATCGTGACATTGGTCAGGTTGCGCTTGGCCACTTCTCCGGCCTTGCGAATGGCTTCCGCCACTTCGGCCGCTTTTCCGAGCCCGTATCCGACGCGGCCCTTGCGGTTACCGACAACAACCAGCGCTCCAAAGCTAAACCGACGGCCACCCTTGACTACTTTCGAGTTGCGGCTAATGTGGACTACGCGTTCTTCGAATTCCGGCTTTTCCCGGACTTCATCATCGCGACGACCCTTGCGGCCACGTCCGCCACCATCCCGGCGACCTCTGCGTTCTGTACGTTCTTCTGCCATTTAGGAAACTCCTTGAATCTACCTAGAATTTAAGCCCTGCCTCGCGAGCGCTGTCTGCGAGTGCCTTGAGATTGTTGCCAAAAGCGAATCCGCCACGATCGAATACGACATTTTCAATGCCCTTGTCCTTGGCGGCCTCTGCGGCTTTGGCGCCAAGCGCCTTGGCGCTTTCGGCGTTCCTTCCATCGGCCGAGGCACCTGCCAGCGTTACGCGGGCGTCGTCATCGATAAACTGCACTGCAAGACGCTTGTTGGAGCGGAATACCGCCATCCGCGGCCGGTCGGACGTGCCTGCAATCTTATTGCGCACACGCAAATGCCGACGAACCCTGAAATCTTTTTTTGTTTTAGTAGCCATGATTATGCAACCGCCTTGCCTTCCTTGCGGCGAACCTGCTCGTCGGAGTAGCGCACGCCTTTTCCTTTGTACGGCTCGACCGGCGAGTAGTCGCGAATGCGTGCGGCCACCTGCCCGACCAGTTGTTTGTCAATCCCTTCGATGGCCACCGTGGTGCCACCCTGGACATCGATCTTGATTCCTTCCGGAATGCGGTAGGTGATGTCGTGCGAATAGCCGAGGGAAAGGACGATGTCCATGCCGTTCAGCTGGGCCTTGTAGCCCACCCCGTCGATCAAAAGCGTTTTCTTGTAGCCCGCGTTCACGCCGCAAACCATGTTGTTGATGATGCTGCGCACCGTGCCGAACATCGCCGCACTGTGCCGCGAGTCATCCGCACGGGAAACCACCACGGTGTTGTCTTCGACCTTGACCGCGATGCATTCCGGCGCCGTGTAGGAGGATTCCCCCTTGGACCCCTTCACGGCAACCGTGGCTCCGGCAACTTCAACCGTCACACCGGCGGGAAGTAAAATCGGTTGTTTTCCTACTCTAGACATAACTTAACCCCAGTTTTCCTACCAGACGTAGCAGAGGACCTCGCCCCCGACTTTTTGCTGCCTGGCTTCGTTGTCGGTCATCACTCCCGAAGAAGTGCTCAAAATGGCAACGCCAATCCCGCCCAGTACGCGCGGAACCTCGTCCGATGCCACATACTTGCGGCAACTGGACTTGCTGATGCGGCGGAGACCCTGGATGATCGGCTCGCGCTCAACCGTGTATTTCAGGAAAATGTTGAGCACGCTTTTCCCGTCCTCGTTTTCCATGGTGTAGTCCTTGATGAAACCTTCCGATTTCAGCAGGCGCGCAATTTCGCTCTTCATCTTGGAATGCGGCATTTGCACAATCTTCTTCTCCGACATATTCGCATTGCGAATACGCGTCAACATGTCAGCTATTGGATCCGTTAAAACCATTTTCATTACCTTCGCTTATTGATTGCCCGTTGCAAACGGCATGCCCATGAGCTTGAGAAGCTCCATGGCTTCCCCATCGCTCCTCGCCGAAGTTACAAACGTGATATCCATACCATGAACCTTCTTCACCTTGTCCGGGTCGATCTCGGGAAACACGGTCTGTTCCTGCATGCCCATGGAATAGTTGCCCTGCCCGTCGAACGAACTGCCGGGGACACCGCGGAAGTCGCGGATGCGCGGCAGCGCCACGTTCAGGAGACGATCCATGAATTCATACATCCGATTGCTGCGCAAAGTCACCTTGGCGCCGATCGGCATGCCTTCGCGCAACTTAAAGTTCGATACGCTTAGCTTCGCCTTGGTAATCACCGCTTTCTGGCCGGTAATCTTGCCAAGGTCGTCGGCCACGGCCTGCAAGGCATCGCGGTCGTGCGCCGTCGAAACACACAGGTTCAGCACGATCTTCTCGATCTTCGGCACCTGCATCTTGTTCTTGTAGCCCTGGGACTTGACCAGCTCCGGGGCAACCAGATCCTTATACTTGGTTTTCATTGTTGGGACCATCTAACCCGTCCTCCAAAAAATCTTGTTCCAGTCCTGGAACGGTTATCCAGACACCTTTAGGTTGGAGATCGCGATGGATGCTTCCACCTCAACCACTCCGCCCTGCGGATTCTCCTCTGTCTTACGCATGTGCTTCTTCGCAAAGTTCAACCCTTCGACCAGCGCACGTCCTGTCTGCGGAATGATTTGGAGAACCTTGCCGGACTTCCCCTTCTCATCACCGGCGATCACGGTTACCGTGTCGCCCTTCTTGATATGGCATTTTTCAACATTCTTCATACTAAATCCCCTACGGTGTGCCTACAGCACTTCCGGTGCAAGCGACACAACCTTCATATAGTCCGCATCGCGCAATTCCCTGGCGACCGGCCCGAAGATACGGGTGCCGCGCGGATTCCCGGTGTCGTCGATGAGCACGGCCGCATTGCTATCGAAGCGCAGGCACGAACCGTCGGAACGGCGGATGCTGCTTTTCGTGCGGACAATCACCGCCCTGCAAAGCTCGCCCTTCTTGACGACCCCGTTCGGCTGGGCCTCCTTCACGGTAACCCGGATAACCTCGCCCACACGCGCAAACTTGCGCTTGGTTCCGAGGATGCGAATGCACATGACACTGCGCGCCCCCGAGTTATCCGCCACTTTCAAACGTGTTTGTTCCAAAATCATCGAACTCGCCCTATTTAGAAGATTCAGAAATAATGTCCACCAAGCGCCAGCGCTTCAAGCGGCTGAGCGGGCGGGTTTCCATCACACGAACCACATCGCCGAGCTTGGCGCGGTTTTCCTCGTCGTGGACGTGTACCTTTTTCGCGATGCGGACTTCCTTCCCGTACAAGGGATGGCGCACACGCCGTTCAATCATCACGACGATGGTCTTGTCGGCCTTGTCGCTGCACACGCGTCCTTCGCGTGTTTTCCTTAGATGTCTTTTTGCCTCTTCCATGCCTTTACCCTTCAACTTTTTGGTTCTGGATGGTTTTGATGCGGGCCACCGTGCGGCGCAGCTCTTTCACGCGCGCTGGATTCTCCAACTGCCCCGACACCTGCTGAAGTTGCAGGTTGAACTGCTCCTTCTTGATGTCCTGCAGCTTCTGATCCAGCTCTTCCATCGTCAATTCCATGATCTCTTTTACCTTCATAGCAAATCCTGTCGGCTAGTCGTGGGAGTGCCGCTGAACAAACCGGACGCGGACCGGCAACTTGGTGGCCGCAAGACGCAGGCACTGCTTTGCCAATGATTCCGGAACGCCATCGATTTCGAACAGCATGGTTCCAGGCTTGACGACGGCAACCCATTGATCAACGGCGCCCTTGCCTTTGCCCATGCGCACTTCCAGGGGTTTCTTTGTAATCGGTTTATCGGGGAAAATGCGGATCCACAGCCGGCCCTTGCGTTTCATGGCACGGTTGGCGGCCACACGGCACGCCTCGATCTGAACCCCCGTGATCCAGCCGCGTTCCAGCGACTGCAAGCCATACTCACCGTAGGACAACTGGTTCCCCGTCATCGCAAGACCCTTGCGCGAACCACGCTGGACCTTCCTGTATTTCACTCTTTTCGGCATCAAAGGCATCGGTCAAACTCCTAGGCTTTTGTTTCGGCTTCCTTGCAGATCCACACCTTGATTCCGATGATCCCTGCAACGGTGTTGGCCTCCGTTGTTCCATAGTCAATATTCGCGCGCAACGTGTGCAGCGGAATCTTGCCTTCCTTATAGCTTTCCGAACGCGCGATCTCCGCCCCGTTAAGGCGGCCGGCAACCAGCACCTTGATTCCAAGGGCACCGTTATCCATCGCCATTTGGAGCGAACGCTTCATCGCCCGGCGGTGGGAAACGCGGCGCTCAAGCTGCATGGCGACATTCTCGGCCACCAACTGGGCATCCAGATCCGGCGTCTTCACCTCGGAAATCTCAACGTAGATCTCCTTGCCGGTGAGCTTTGAAAGCACTTCGCGCAGCTTGTCGATGTCTTCGCCCTTGCGGCCGATCACCAAGCCCGGACGCGCCGTCTTGATGGTAATGCGGATGCGGTTGGCATAGCGCTCGATATAGACATCCGAAACGGCGGCGTCCTTGAGCCGGCCCGTGACCTTCTCGCGGATTTCGATGTCCTCTTTAAGCAACTTGCCAAAGCTCCGCTTATCGGCGAACCAGCGCGAGCGCCAGTCCTTGTTCAAAGCAAGCCTGAACCCAATTGGATTTACTTTTTGACCCAAAACGGTCTCCTTTCGTCAACTACGCGTTGTCGGTTAAAACTATGGTTATATGGCTGGTCTTCTTCTGGATCGGACTCGCCATTCCTCTTGCACGGGGACGGAAGCGCTTCATCATCGGCCCACCGTCCACAATTGCACTCTTCACATATAGGCCATCGGCCGACAGACCCTCGTTGTTCTCGGCGTTTGCAATGGCCGACTTCAAGGTCTTGCCGATCTGGAGAGCCGCCTTGCGGGCGTTGAACTCCGTAATGCGCAATGCATCCGCAACGGGCAACCCTTTGATTTCGTTTGCCAGATCACGCGCCTTGGTGGGCGACATTTTCACATATTTGGTTGTTGCTGACACTTCCATGGTGCTCTCGTTCCTCGATTATGTCCACGACGTATAAAGGGCGGACAGTCTACGTAAATCATTCCTTAAATCCAGTACTTCCTTGCAGAAAAATCACCGGGCGACTTTTTCTGTTGCCATGCCGTGGGTCCTGAAACCGCGAGTGGGTGAAAACTCGCCCAACTTATGGCCCACCATGTTCTCCGTAACAAATACCGGAACGAATACCTTGCCGTTGTGGACATTGAAGGTATGGCCCACGAATTCCGGAACAATCATCGAACTGCGGTACCATGTCTTGATCGGGCTCTTGCGTCCCGTCTCATCCATTTGCCTAACCTTCTTCACCAGCTTGGTGGCAACAAAAGGTCCTTTTTTCAGTGAACGTGCCATAACTATTTCTTCCTCCGTTCAACAATGTACTTGTTCGTAGCCTTGTGCTTGTCGCGTGTGCGCTTGCCTTTCGCCAGCAGTCCCCACGGGGATTGCGGGTGGCCGCCACCGGAGGTGCGGCCCTCGCCGCCACCCATCGGGTGGTCGACCGGGTTCATCGCCACACCGCGGACGGTCGGGCGAATGCCCAGCCAGCGTTTCCGGCCAGCCTTGCCCATTACGATGTTGTTGTGGTCCACATTGCCCACCCGGCCAATCGTGGCGTAGCAATTGGTGCGGACCAGGCGGATTTCGCCCGAAGGCATCTTGATGTGCGCAAACTCGTCCTCGCGCGACATGAGCCGCGCCAATGTTCCAGCGGAACGAACCAACTGGCCGCCGCGACCGGCGATCAGCTCGATGTTATGCACCGCCGTGCCCACCGGAATCTTTGAAAGCGGCAACGCGTTGCCCAGCGCGGGCTCCGCATCGGGGCCGGACATGATGGAGGAACCCACCAGCAATCCAGCCGGGGCGAGGATGTAGCGTTTTTCGCCGTCGGCGTAGTGCAGCAGCGCAATGCGTGCGGACCGGTTCGGATCGTACTCGATCGCGGCAACGTTGGCGGGAATGCCGAACTTGTCGCGCTTGAAGTCGATTATGCGGTAGCGGCGCTTATGCCCGCCACCTTTGTGGCGAACCGAAATACGACCGGCGCTGTTGCGCCCGGCCTTGCTCTTCTTGGCCTTGACCAGCGAGCGCTCGGGCGTCGACTTGGTAATGTCGGCAAAGTCGGACAATACCATGTGCCGGCGGCTTGGTGTGTATGGTTTATGTGCTTTCAGACCCATCGTGATTCCTCATATTGATGATTGATGATTTTTGATTGTCGATTTGTGGAACTCATTCGGCGTTGGCCTCTTATTGTTAAAGGCGTCGCAGACCCACTAATCATCAATCTAAAATCAAAAATCTAAAATTTCTGCCATTCCTCCTAGACCAGGGTGATAACGTCTTCCTCATGCAAGGTTACAACAGCACGCTTCCACGAAGCCGTTGTTCCGTACTGGGCAGTGCGCTGGCGCTTCTTCTTGCCTTTTCGGCGCATCGTATTGACGGCCATGACACGGACACTGAAGAGTGCTTCCACTGCCTCCTTGATTTCCATCTTGTTGGCTTCCTTGGCCACACGGAAAATATACTGGTTCTGCTCTTCCGAAAGGCGCGTGCCCTTTTCCGTCAACAAAACCTTTTTGATTACATCGGCTGAATTCTTCATAGCGGCGATTCCTTTATGCCAGGCGTTTTTCCAGTGCTTCCATGCCGGCCTTGGTGGCGACCACGTTCTTGTAGCGCAGCAACTGATAGGTGTTGGCCAGCGCGGCCGTCACAACCTCGACCTTCGGAATGTTCCGAGCGGCCAGCAACACGTTGTCGTTGTTTTCGTCAACGATGAACAGCGCGCCGCGATCCAGACCCAGGTTCTTCAGCACAGCGGCGAACTCCTTGGTCTTCGGTGCGGATACCGACAGGTCTTCGATCACGGTGATCTCGCCCAGGTCGACCTTGGCGCTGAATGCGCGCTGGAAGGCCAGCTTGACCACTTTCTTCGAAAGCTTCTTCTTGTACTTGCGCGGATGCGGCCCGTGGGCCACGGCACCACCGCGCCATACAGGCGATTGCTTGTAGCCGGCGCGTGCGCGGCCAAGTCCCTTTTGCTTCCAGGGCTTGGCGCCCGTTCCGGAAACGTTGGACTTGCTCTTGGTCGATGCCGTCCCGGCGCGCTGGTGTGCATTGTATGCAACAACCGCCTCGTGGACCGCTTGGTCGCCCTTTTCGAGAACGAGGAGATTGTCCGCGACTTCATACTCGCCGACGCTGTCCCCTTGAATGCTTTTTAAAGGTAGTTTGCTCATGATCTTCCTCGTTTACTTCCTTTTGAGCGCTTCCTTGATGACGACGATGCCGCCATTCGCGCCGGGGATGGATCCCTTGACTAGAATGAGGTTTTCCTCCGGACGAACCTGTATGATCTTGAGGTTCTGGGTGGTAACGCGCTTGCTCCCCATCTGCCCCGGCATCTTCTTGCCCTTGAATACGCGGCCCGGAAATTCGCACATGCCGATCGAACCCGTACGGCGGGTCCAGTCGCCACCGTGGCTTGCGCGGCCTCCGCCGAACCCGTAGCGCTTGACCACGCCCTGGTAGCCGCGGCCCTTGCCGGTTGCAACGATGTCGACATAGGGGACTTCCTCGAACGCACTGGCGTTTACAACATCGCCAACGGCAACCTCTTCGGGATCGTCGACACGGAACTCCTTGAGTACGCGCTTGGCATCGACGCCGGCCTTCTTGAAGTGGCCCAGATCCGGCTTGTTCAGGCGCTGTTCCTTCTGGTCTTCAAAACCAAGCTGCACAGCGGCGTAGCCTTCCTTGTCGTTGTCCTTGCGCTGAATAACCACGCATGGACCCGCTTCGATGACCGTCACCGGAACCGCAGCCCCGGATTCGTCGTACACGGAGGTCATCCCTAGTTTTTTTCCAATTAAACCCTTCATCATAGCACCACTTAGATTTTAATAGTGATATCCACGCCAGCCGGCAGATTAAGCTTCTTCAGTTCATCGACCGTCTTGATCGTCGGGTCGATAATGTCCAGCAACCGCTTGTGCGTGCGGATCTCGAACTGCTCCATGGCCTTCTTGTTCACGTGGGGACTCTTGTTCACCGTGAAGCGCTCGATGCGGGTCGGCAACGGAATCGGGCCAGCCACGCGCGCACCGGTCCGGCGGGCCGTTTCCACAATCTCCGTGGCCGAAACATCGAGCACCCTGTGATCAAACGATTTCAACCGAATTCTAATACGTTGATTTGTCATAATTTATCTCACCGATTTAGGATAGAATCCTGCATGGACGCGGGAACCGGTTCAAACGCTTGCGGCTCCATCGTATAACTCGCCCTACCCTTTGTTAATGAACGCAACGATGTTGCATATCCAAAAACCTCCGCAAGCGGAACATCCACCTGCACAACTTGCATATCTGTCAAAGCCTTGATTTCGCGGACGCGGCCGCGGCGGCTGTTCAGGTCGCCCAGCACATCGCCGAGATGCTCTTCCGGCGTATCGATCTCGAGCAGCATGACCGGCTCGAGCAGCGTCGGGTTGGAATTCGATACCGCATCGCGCAGGGCCATGACCGCCGCCGAGCGGAACGCCATTTCGGAGGTGTCCGTTGCATGGGTCTGCCCGCCGACCACCGTTACCTTGGTGTCGATGATCGCAAAGTTGCCCAGCACGCCGGTCATCAGCGCATCGTTGATCCCCTCTTCGATCCCTTTGCGGTATTCGTTGGGGATAATCTTGCCGGAAACATCGAAATTGATGGTGTTGCCCGTGCCGGCGGGAGCCGGTGCAACGGAAAGGGCCAGCCCTGCAAAGTGGTTTTCGCCACCGATCTCGCGCTCGAAGGTAAAGCGGCCCTCGCCCTTGGCGGAAACGCTTTCGCGATAGGCCACCATCGGCTTGCCCGCATTGGCCTGCACCTTGTATTCGCGCAGGATGCGGTCCTTGATGATTTCGAGGTGGAGCTCGCCCATGCCCTGGATAATGGTCTGCCCGGTCTCCTCATGGATCGAGGTGTGGAATGTCGGATCCTCGTCGGCCATGTCCTGAAGCGCATCGACCAGCGCATCCTTGTCCGCCGTCGTCTTTGGCTCGATGGCCATGGAGATCACCGGCTCCGGGAACTCGATGTTTTCCAGAATGATCGGATCGTTTTCGGCGCAAACGGTGTCGCCGGTCGTAAAGAGCTTCTGGCCCACCATGCCGCCGATCTCGCCGGCATGGAGCACGTCGACATCCTCGCGGTGGTTGGCGTGCAGGCGCAGGAGGCGCCCGATGCGCTCGCGCTTCTTCGTGCGCGGGTTGTAGATGTTCTGCCCTTTCTTCAACTGGCCGGCATAGATGCGGACAAACGCCAGCTTGCCGACAAACTTGTCGGTCGCCATTTTGAAGACGAGGCCGGTCAGCGGATCGAAGTCCGAGGCTTCGCGCTCCAGCTCCGCTTCGTTTTTCGGAGAGATGCCGGACACGGCGGGGATATCGAGCGGGGAAGGCAGGTATTCAACCACGGCGTCGAGCAATGGCTGCACCCCTTTGTTCTTCAGGGAGGAACCGGCAAGCACCGGAACAATGTGGTTGGCGATGGTTGCGCGGCGTAGAGCCTCGACCAGTGCCTGTTCGGAAACATCGGTGTTTTCCATGTAGGCCTCGAGCAACACCTCATCGACTTCCGCAACTTTTTCGATCAACTCGGCGCGGGCTTCCTCGGCCTTGGCAGCCAGTTCGGAAGGAATGTCGGTATACTCCACCTTCGCGCCCATATCATTTTCGGAGAAACCAATACCGCGCATCTTGATCAGGTCGACCACGCTAGCGAAGGTTTCGGCCGCTCCGACCGGCAACTGGATGGCCACGGCGTTGGCACCGAGCTTGTCCTGCATTTCGGCAAGCACCTTGCCGAAGTCGGCGCCCATCCGGTCCATCTTGTTGACGAAAGCCAGACAGGGAACATTGTATTTCCTGGCCTGCCGCCAAACCGTCTCGGATTGGGGCTGGACACCGCCCACGGCGCAAAAAACGCCCACTGCGCCGTCAAGGACGCGAAGCGAGCGTTCAACCTCCACGGTGAAATCCACGTGGCCGGGGGTGTCGATGATATTGATCTGGTGGTCGTTCCAAAAACAGGTGGTGGCGGCGCTCGTAATGGTGATGCCGCGCTCCTGCTCCTGGATCATCCAATCCATGGTGGCGGTACCGTCATGAACCTCGCCAATCTTGTGCACCTTTCCACTATAGTAGAGAACGCGTTCCGTTGTGGTGGTCTTGCCCGCATCGATGTGCGCCACAATGCCAATGTTGCGAACAGCCGACAAAGCATGGCCGCGGCCTTCGGCTTCCCGGGGGGAATCCGAATTCCTGGCTTCGCTTTTATTCTGCTGTTTCACAACGATCATCGTCTGTTACTATTTTTCAACACCAAGATCGCAAAGTTCGCAAAGGGAATGGTCTTTCTGGCTTCGCTGTCTTTGCGTCCTTCTGTTTAAATTTTTTCCACCACAGAGGGCACAGAGGCTCGGAGTTTCAATCTGTGGATCCTACTAATTTTCGTGTGCTTCGTGTATTTCGTGGTTTCAATCCCGCCTACCAGCGGTAGTGCGCAAAAGCCTTGTTGGCCTGGGCCATCTTATGCGTGTCGTCGCGCTTCTTGATGGCGCTTCCCTGTCCCTTGTAGGCATCCATCATTTCCATGGCGAGTGCACGGCGCATCGGAACCCCGCGACGGTTTTCCGCATATTGGATCAGCCAGCGCGCCGCCAGTGCAATCTGGCGCTTGGGCCGCACTTCCAGCGGAACCTGGTAGGTGGCACCACCCACACGGCGTGACTTGACCTCCAGGCGCGGGGACACGTTTTCAAGTGCCTGGGAAAATACAGTGATGGGATCCTCGTCCTTCATCTGGCTCTTGATATCATCGATAGCGCCATACACAATATTCGCGGCAGTGGACTTTTTGCCACACTTCATCACGGTATTGATCATGTATGCGACCAGCTCGTTGCCGTAGCGCGGATCCGGAATCACTTCTCTTTTTTCAGCTGCGCGTCTTCTTGCCATAATTC
>JBDLHZ010000026.1:0-14304 GCA_039715135.1 Verrucomicrobiota bacterium | reverse complement strand
ATGAAGGTTTCAGTGGTCATGCCGGTCTACAATGCCGAAGGCACCGTGCTCCAGGCACTGGACAGCCTGCGGGCGCAAACTTTCCAGCCACTGGAGATTGTTGTGGTCAACGATGGTTCGACCGACGGCACGATGGATATCCTACATAAACAAAAGGATATCACGTTGCTTGACCATTCGCACCGGGGAATCGCCGCCGCACTCAACGACGGGCTGGCCGCAGCCGAAGGCGACTGCATCGCCCGCATGGACGCCGACGATCTTTGCCACCCGGAGCGCATTGAATTGCAAGCGGCTTTCCTGAATGTATTTTCCGGGATTGGAATCGTTGGCTGCCGCGTCGGCTTTGGCGGCGACCGCGAAAAACAGGCGGGCTATGCCGCGCACGTCGACTGGATCAACAAACAGATCACATCCGATGAAATCGCGCTCAACCGCTTCATTGAATCGCCCTTCGCGCACCCCTCGGTCATGTTTCGCCGCGAGCTGTTCGAGCAGTTCGGCGCCTACCGCGATGGCCCGTTCCCGGAAGACTACGAACTGTGGCTGCGCTGGATGGCCAACGGGGTCAAGGCGGGAAAGGTCGATCAGGAACTAGTCGTCTGGAACGATCCACCGGAGCGGCTTTCGCGCACCGACGAGCGCTACAGCATCGATGCCTTCTACAAAATCAAGGCCGAATACCTTTCCTACTGGCTGAAGGAAAACAACCCCCACCACCCCGACGTGATCGTCTGGGGCGCGGGGCGGGTTACGAGAAAAAGAGCGTCGATCCTGGAAAATTACGGATTACGAATTACGCACTACATCGACATCAAAGCGCGTCAGCTCAACTGCGGCACCCCCGTCATCCTGCCCGACGAGATTCCCGACCCCGAAACCTGCTTCGTGCTGCCCATGGTCGGCAAGCGCGGCGTTCGCGACCAGATCCGCCCCATTCTGCAAGGGCGTGGATTCGTGGAGGGAAAGAACTGTATTTTCGCGGCATAAACACCTTGGAATGCGGCGGGAACTGAAAGGCCACGCCGCTTTTTAAAAAGAATCAGAAATGCATCAGCAAAAGCGGCGTGGCGCTTCGCTTCCCGCCGCACTCCAAAAAAGCAGCCGCATCTCAGCAAGCAACTCGTCTTGCGTCTTGCCGGAACAGTCGATGACGACATCGGCATATTCCAGATAGAGCGGGCGGCGCTCTTCGTAGAGATCGTCGAGCGTCATGCCGGGTTGGATCACCACGCCGCGCTCGGAGGTGTCGCCGATCCGTTGCTTGATTTCCCCGACGGGAACATCCAGGAAAATAATCTTGGCGATGCTTTTCAGGTGCTGCATGGCGTCCTCGCAATAGACCGCGCTGCCGCCGGTGGCGATCACGCAGTTTTCGCAGACGAGCGATCCCACCGTTTCGCATTCCAACGCACGGTAGGCCTCCATGCCGTTGGCATCCTGGAATGCCTGCATGCTCTCGCCCACGCGCGCCTGCACCAGCAGGTCGGTATCGATGAAACCCATCGACAGCCACTTTGCCAGTTGGACACCCAGCGTGCTCTTCCCGCTCGCCGGCATTCCAATCAACACGATATTGCTTTTCGGCATTTTTGCGTTCCCTTGCGTTCGTGAATCATTCCCTTCGGTCATTATTTCCATCGGAAATTATCAATCGCTTCGCTCATGGCGCGGCTAATCAATCTCGTAGTCAACGACCGCCCGTTCGCAGACGAGCGGCTTGACGAATTCGACCACCTTCAAATGCTTCGGATGCCCGGCATAGGCCGCCAGATCCTCCAGCGTCTGGAACTCCGAATAGAGCACCATGTCCATCGAAGCCTCCTTGTTGGAAATATCCAATCCGACTTCTATATCCACCAGACTCGGCACCACGCCCTTCAGCGCCTCCAGTTGCCGCTTCATCTCGACCTTCTCCGCCTCGGCCACCTCATCCTTGAATTTCCACATTACGATGTGCTTGATCATCATCTGATTCCTTTTGATAAAACAACATGCAAACTCTAAGCACTGCCGTAGCACGGGCATCCTGCCCGTGATCCATGGGCAGGATGCCCATGCTACAACACAATAATTTGATAACCGCGCTCGATCCATTTGACGAGGCTCGGATGTCCCTCGTAGTCGCCGACCAACAGCTTCTTTTGCTGTTCGGGCAGATTGTCCTTCACATCGAAGGAGTCGGCGCAGTAGTCGCAGATTTCCTCCACCATGCCTAGCTCCTTGATCTTGAGATAGTGCTTGTGCAGCGGGTTCTCCGGCTTGCGCAGTTCGTTGGCCCATCCGGTTCCGGCTCCATCAAAGATCAGGGCGACCTTGCATCCCTTCTCCGCCATTTCCCGGGCATAGAGCAACGCATGCACCGCCCGCGCCATGCCCTCGTTCGTTTCGTTGCCTGCCTGCAGGACAACGGCATACCTGCCCTTCGGCTCCTTCCCCGCAAAAGCAGCACACGAGACCAATAGTAGAATCAACAACAGTCTTTTCATGACCAGCTCCCTTCAATCGTTGGAATATTTCCTACAGGATTTTCCAGACATTGGAAAGCGGGCGTTGTACCGTATCCACCGACAACCAATAACCGACAACGGATAACTGCAATGATAAAAAAACTCTTCCTGATCGACGGCATGGCAATCGTCTACCGCGCCTACTTCGGCCTCATCCGCAACCCGCGCATCAACTCCAAGGGTGAAAACGTCTCGGCGGTCTTTGGATTCATCAACACGCTGCTCGATATCATGCACACCTACGAGCCGACGCACATCGCCGTGGCATTCGATACCCACGGCCCCACCTTCCGCCACGAGGAATATCCCGAATACAAGGCCACGCGCGACGAAACACCCGAAGGCATCCGCACCGCCGTCCCGCACATCCGCAACCTGCTGACCGCCTTCAACATTCCCGTGCTCGAATATCCCGGCTTCGAGGCCGACGACGTGATCGGCACCCTCGCCCGCACCGCCGAGAAGCAGGGCTTCGACACCTACATGGTCACGCCCGACAAGGACTTTGCCCAGCTCGTCGACAAGCACACCTTCATGCTCAAGCCCAGCCGCGGAAGCGGCGAGGCCGAACTGCTCGACGTACCGAAGATTTTGGAGCAGTGGAACATTGAAAAGATTGAGCAGGTTATCGATATCCTCGGCCTCGCAGGCGACACCGCCGACAATATTCCCGGCGTCCCCGGCGTCGGCCCAAAGACCGCGCAAAAGCTGATCGCCCAGTTCGGCTCGGTCGAAAACCTGCTTGAAAACACCGATCAGCTAAAAGGCAAGCAAAAGGAAAAGGTCGAGGGAAACAAGCATACCGCCCTGCTCTCCAAACGCCTCGTCACCATCAAATGCGACGTGCCGGTAAAGGAAAAGCCGGAGGAGTTGCTGATTGGCGAGCGCAACGACGACCAGCTCAAGATCCTCTTCACCGAACTTGAATTCAAGACACTCATCAAGCGCCTCTTCGGCGAATCCCCCACCCCGACCTCCGTCGCCGTTGCCGCCGCAACCGAAGGCCAGGGCGACCTGTTTGAATTCGCCGCCGCGCAAAAACCCGAAATGCTGGAGCCCGTTCCGGCCTTCAAGACCATTAAGGACGTGAAGCACACCTACCACCTCGTCACCACCGCCGCCGAACGCGATACACTGGCTGAAACACTCTCCGGGTGCAGCGTGGTCTGCTTCGACACCGAAACCACAAGCCTCGACGTCCGCACCGCCGAACTGATCGGCATTTCATTCTGCATCGAACCGCACGAAGCGTGGTTTGTCACCCTTCCGCCCGACCGCGAACAAACCCTTCAGGCTTTGGAAAAATTTCTACCCATCCTGAAAAACCCCGACATCCGCAAGGTGGGGCAAAACCTAAAATATGACGTCAGCATTTTGAAGTGGCACGGCATCGAAGTGCGCGGCGAACTGCTAGACACCATGCTTGCGCACTACCTCATCGATCCCGACCAGCGGCACAACATGGATCACATGGCCGAATCGCTTCTGGATTATTCCCCCGTCCCGATCACCGCGCTCATCGGCGAAAAGAAGAGTACGCAAAAGACGCTGCGCGAGGTCGATCTCGACGAGCTGTGCGAATATGCCGCCGAAGACGCCGACATCACCCTCCAGCTCTGGCACAAGCTCAAGCCGATGCTCAAGGAGCGCGGGCAGGAACGCGTCTTCTACGAAATTGAAACCCCGCTCATGCCCGTACTGGCTGAAATGGAATACAACGGCATCAACCTCGATGTTCCCGCCCTTGGGAAATATTCCGAAGACCTCGCCGGAAAAATCCAGACCTTGGAAACCGCGATCTTCGAGATGGCCGGAGGCGAACCCTTCAACCTCAACTCGCCCAAGCAGCTCGGCGAAGTGCTGTTCGACCGGATGAAGCTCGTCGAAAAACCAAAGAAGACCAAGACCGGCCAATACAAGACCAACGAGGAGGTCCTGACCGAACTGGCGCCCAAGCACGAGATTGTTCAAAAGATTCTCGACTACCGATCACTCACCAAGCTCAAAAGCACCTATGTCGATGCCCTGCCCAAGGAAGTGTTCGAAGAAAGCGGCCGCGTCCACACCACCTTCCGCCAAGCCATCACCACCACCGGACGGCTCTCTTCCGAGAACCCCAACTTGCAGAACATACCGATCCGCACCGAGGAGGGACGCGAAATCCGCCGCGCCTTTATTCCGAAAGAAGGATTCACCCTGCTCGCCTGCGACTATTCCCAGATCGAGTTGCGCATCATGGCTGAACTAAGCGGCGATGCCGGACTACGCGATGCTTTCATCCACGGCGAAGACATCCATACCGCCACCGCCGCGCGTGTCTTTGGCGTTTCCAAGGACGACGTCACCCGCGAAATGCGCGGCAAGGCCAAGATGGTCAACTTTGGCATCATCTACGGCATCTCCGCCTTCGGCCTCGCCCAGCGCCTCGGCATTCCGCGCAAGGAGGCGCAGGAAATCATCGAGCAATACCGCGCCAACTATCCCGGCGTGCAGGACTATCTCGACTCCACCATCGAGTTTGCGCAAAAGCACGAGTATGTCGAAACCATCACCGGCCGACGCCGCTACATCCGCGACATCAACGCCCGCAACCAGATGGTGCGCTCCGGCGCCGAGCGCAACGCCATCAACGCCCCCATCCAAGGCACCGCCGCCGACATGATCAAGATCGCCATGATCGCCATCCAGAAAATGCTTGAAGAGAAAAAGGCCAAAACCAAGCTCCTCCTCCAGGTCCACGACGAACTCGTCTTCGACCTCGCCTTGGAAGAGAAGGATGAGCTCGTTCCGCTGATCGAAGAAAAAATGAAGTCCGCCATCCCCATGGAGATTCCGATCTTGGTTGAATCCGGCACTGGAGAAAATTGGCTTGAGGCGCATTGATGGACAAGCTGGAGCAGTATCAATGAAATCCGCCAAAGGGGGTACGACCCTTTCCTGATTATGCGCAGACATGAAAAAAGCGCCCTTGCGGACGCTTTTCCAGTGCAACTTCATACCGCCTAATTCAAAGAATTAGATTGCAGTGACGTTGGTTGCACATGGGCCTTTTTGGCCTTCTCCAATCTCGTATGAGACCTTCTGGCCTTCATCGAGTGAAGCATATCCTGAACTTTGTATTTCAGAATGATGAACGAACAAATCGGTTCCGCCTGCATCAGGAGTGATGAAACCAAACCCTTTTTCCGAATTGAACCATTTAACTATTCCTGTATCCATTTTCTATGTCTCCCGTGTTTAAGAAGCACCTTGACTAGTTCTTTTTTGAGGATGTTACCATAGAAATCGACAACTATTTTCAGGAATTAGGCGCACGGGAGGGGGAGAAAAAGTCGGGAGAAGTGCTCAGTCCCGTAATCTAGTAGTCACAACGGGCATCGCCCTGCCTTGAACGTGGGGTTGGGGCAGGCCGCTATTCCTCCTTCTCCCTGCGCGCAAAAAACCTGTACGACAGCCGCCGGAATGTCTTTAGCGCACTGAGAGCCAAGACCGGTGCCACGATGATGACAAACGTCACCCGGTCGAACGCCATGCCATGCTCAAGGTAGAGGATGGCCATCATGCTTGGAACCAGCGCATGGCCCGGAGCCCCGAAGAACTCCGCCAGAAAACCAGGGAACAGCTTCATGATGCCGAAGAACACAAGGAGCACCCCGTAGAAGAACAGCACCATGACCACAAACGTCCGCAGTTCCATAAGCGACCATGAAATGTCCCTGACCGCGAACGGGGAAATCATGAACGCCGTGAAGATCAGTGCAATCCCTGTGGACATCACGTAGGTATGGCCATGGGGCTCGTCGCAGTTTATTATGAAATAGGACTCCGTGATGAACCATGCGCCGATCAGCGGCAAATAGACCAAGGGGTTGCCGATCACGGCAACCATGATTTGGATCGCTCTATCAAGAATCAACGAGAGATGCATGCTATGAATTGGCGACGTCCTTCACGCGCTGAACGGAATCGGCTTTACTCAACGTCAGCCGTACAATGCAATCCGACTTGGCGAGCAGGTCGTGCGGTACGCTGCCTTCGAGGTTGAGCAGATCGCCTTTAACCAGATTAAGCACCTCGCCATTAACACCAAAATCCAGCTCACCATCAACCATGGCCACGGTGATGGGGTATGGCGTTTGATGTTCCTTCATGCGCTGGCCGTCCTTGAAAACGATACGAACCTCTTTTGTTGCATCGGTTTGGAATAGAACCGTTATAGCCGGGCCGGTATCTTTGTAGGTCAGTTCGTTATAGATATTTGCGGATTCCATGCAGCACTCCTCATGTAACGGATTGATCGGGCTTGCTTTTCAGCCGACACGGGCACTCGCCCGAAAAGGGATCGGTTTAAAGAGCAGTTACGCAATGCTGTGTATTGAAAAAACAGGGTGAAGTCAAGTTGCCCCAATATCCAAGAAGCATTCAACGCCTGCACGGAAAGATGGGAGCGGTTTTGGTGCGAGGAATGCTGCCAGTATGCGCTATACATTCCTAGTTCATTAAATCAGGAGTTCAAATGGCAAAACCAAACTACTCGTACGAAAAGCGTCAAAAAGAGATCGCCAGGAAAAAGAAGCAGGAAGAAAAGAGAAAGCGGAAACAAGGGATCAAGAACGAAGCGGCCACCGAGGATCGGCAGAAGCCAGAATAGCCAGTACACCAGTGACGGCAAAGCCAACATCCCGAATCCCTGTCCTGCTCTCGGCGTTTGTCTGTCCCGGAGCGGGCCAATTCATGCAACGGCGCTGGGGGGCGGGGCTCGTTTTTGCGGCGGGATTTCTTTGGGGGTTCTGTTGGTTGATGCTTGTTGCAGGAAAGATCATCGTCGATTTCTACCGAATGGGGTTTGAATTCGAGACCTATGAACCTGCCACACCCAACATCATGGCGCTTGTTCCCCCTCTTGCGATCGCCGGGGGATTCTATCTGGTCAACCTGTTCGATGTGTTGATCGCACAACAACGCAAGACCCGCGCCAAGCGGGAAGAAGCCTATTCCCTGGCTATGGATGAACACGGGGAGAAACCTCTGTGACCCTCTAGCGAAGCGAGCGTTGGTGACCCCAGCCGTTTATCCTCAATCGGCCGATGACGTTGCCAGGATATGCGTTGCAGCGGGTTTTGAATCCGCCGGCGGGGAACGGAGTTCGGACTGGATTTGTTCCGCCCGCAGTTCCCCTGCCAGTTTCTGCTCTTGCGACAGTTTATAACCCAATGACTTCAGCAGCGAGTCGTTGCCGTTTCCCGCTGCCATCAACGCCCACATGTAGGCCTCTTCGTAATCCTGCCCAACCCCCTTGCCGGTCATATACAAAACCCCAAGATTGTGCTGGGAGGGCATATGCCCCTGCATGGCGGCCTTGATGTACCACTCGATGGCCTTGCCATAGTCCTGGGTGACTACCTTCCCGGATTGCAGGCAATAGGCCAGCATATACTGGGATTCGGCATCGCCTTGTTCTGCCTTGGCCTTGATGTCCAGGATTGTCGGGGACTGCTTTTCTTCAACCGGCTCGTTAACGGGCTCGGTTGCATTTTCGTTGTAGACCACCGAGAAAACCACGCCATCGCGGGACATAATGGTGCACTGGTCATATTCCTGGACAAGCTTGCCTTTCAGCGGAAACTCAATGGTAGGATCTCCAAGGGTTTGATAGACCTTGGAGAGCGGATCCCCTTCGGTTATCCGTTCCGTGCCCGCCTGCCGCGCCATGGCAACGGAAACCAACAAAAATGAAATTAGAAGTGCTTTGGGGAACATAACGACGCATTAATGACAAAATACCGGTGTCTCCGCCATAGAAATTTACAGTAATTTATTCCCGTAGAAAAAGC
The DNA here is from genome assembly GCA_039715135.1 of Verrucomicrobiota bacterium. Classification (GTDB taxonomy): domain Bacteria; phylum Verrucomicrobiota; class Kiritimatiellia; order Kiritimatiellales; family Pontiellaceae; genus Pontiella. Next base: position 5,960 of record JBDLHZ010000026.1, on the reverse strand, counting down.
AGATCGATAGGCTCGAACCAACAAACCAAAAAAGCTATTCGACAAAAGGTGCCTTTCCGCAATCTAGCAATCCGGGTTTATCTGTGTTAATCAGTGGTTCATGCAAACCCCACTCATCCAGCAATCCTACGATGCGCTCTTCGCCCGCTGGGGCGAACAGCATTGGTGGCCAGCACGAACGCGACTGGAAATGATGCTCGGCGCAATCCTGACGCAAAACACGGCGTGGACAAATGTGGAGAAGGCGATCGCCAATCTTCGGAAAAACAATGCGCTGAAATTCCAGACCTTGGAAAACACATCGCAGGAACAGATTGCCGAATGGATCCGCCCGGCGGGTTATTTCAATCAAAAGGCGGGTTATATCACGGGCATGGTTGAAAACATCGAAAGCTTCGGAACGCTAAACCAGCTTTTCGCACTCGACACCCCTACCCTGCGCAAGGAGCTGCTTTCGTGGAAAGGTATCGGACCGGAAACCGCCGACAGCATCCTGCTCTATGCCGCCAAGCGACCTGTGTTCGTGGTCGATGCCTACACGAAGCGATTTCTTTCCCGCCACGGCTGGTGCGACAAGAAAGCGTCGTATGATTCTATTGCCAAGCTCTTTGCCGACAACCTTCCGGAGGACGTCCAGCTCTACAACGAATACCACGCACTGATTGTCCGATTATGCAAGGAACACTGCAACACCAAGCCCAAATGCAAAGGTTGTCCGCTCGTGGAATTCGACCGCCCAAAGCGATGAAAAATGGTGGATATTGCCCTTGCCAAGCACAGGGGGTTTAACTATCTTCTGCATCTCTTTTCGAGAAATGGCTGAGTAGCTCAGTTGGTCAGAGCACCGGAATCATAATCCGGGTGTCGAGGGTTCAAATCCCCCCTCAGCCACCATTTCCCCTCAAAAAAACTCCCCTACTTTCGGATTCCAATCCTCTCTGCTCCTGTTTAGAGTGAATCCATGAACCGACGAGTATTACTGAGTCAACTGGTAGCCGCAGGTGCCATCTCCACGTCATCATCGGCATTATCGAAACAATCGGAATCCGACCGGCTGGGGTCGGTGCTCCCAAAACGGACTCTGGGGAAATCCGGAGACAAAGTGACCTGCCTAGGACTGGGCGGCTACCATATCGGCTGGATAGACAGCGAAACCCAGGTGCAGGCGGTCACCGAAAAAGCACTGGAAGTCGGGGTGCGCTTCTTTGACACGGCGGAAAGCTATGGGAAGGGTCTCAGTGAGGAACGCTACGGGAGATATCTTATCCCCCGCTACCGGGATGATATCTACCTGATGACCAAAACCACGGCGAAGGATGCCAAGACTGCCCGGAAACATCTGGAGGGATCGCTCAAAAGGATGAACACCGACCACATAGACCTATGGCAGCTTCATTCGCTGGAATCCCCCGAAGATGCCGATGCCCGTCTGAGCCAAGGCGTGCTGGAGGAAGCCCTGAAGGCACAGCAGACAGGCAAGATCCGTCGCATCGGATTCACGGGGCATGCGTCCCCGTACGCCCATACCCGCATGCTGGAGAACAAAGCCGTCACTGATGCCTGCACCTGCTGCCAGTTCCCCATCAATCCGGTTGACGCTGCATCCCCACACAGTTTTGTGGAGAGGGTTATCCCGAAACTGATGGAAGCCGACATGGGAATACTGGCGATGAAAACACTCGCAGACGGCCGCTTCTTTGCCAGCAAGGAAATGAATGGCAAGGTTAAATGGACATCCGATAATCCGGTGATCCCCAATGCACTGTCGATGGAGGAATGCATCATGTTCGCCCTCTCCATGCCGATCACCATTCTGATCACCGGAGCGGAAAAGCCGGAGTATGTGGAGGAGAAGGCGGCCATGGTGAGACGCTTCAGTGCCTTGTCTTCCGCACACCGGATGGCACTCGTGGAGAAGGTCGCAGCCTTTGCCGAAGAGGGCGAGGTGGAGTACTACAAAAGCAAAGAGCTTAGAAAACCGTACTGATCGCCTCGGAAGACCCCGATACCCCGCCAATCAACTGCTCTCCTCCAAGGCATCCAACGCGGCATGGTCGGCCTCCGGCGCAGGTTCGAGTACCCGTTCGCCCACGATCTTAATGGCCAGCGCGCCGAGCGGCGCGGTAAAGACGATGCTCATCACGGCCACGGCCAGAATGACGTTTCCCGGATCGGTTTGCATGCCCGCCGCCTGCATCGCCATCAACGGAACCGCCCCGATCGCCGCCTGCACCGTCGCTTTTGGCCAATACGACACTACGGTGAAAAAGCGTTCGCCCCGGGTGAGCGGACTGCCCACCAAGGAAACCAAAACACCGATGCTCCGGGCAGCCAGGCCGCAGGCAATCAGCCCCAGACCCGCAACCCCCGTATCCCATGCCAGTGAAATATCCACCTGCGCCCCCACCAGCGTAAACAGCATGATCGACGCAAAGACCCATAGCTTCCCCAGCTTGGAGGAAATCTCGTGCGCCATGTGCTCGCGCTTTTCGAGGATGATGAATCCGGTCGCCATGACCGCCAGCAACGCCGCGAACGGGAAAACCCCTTCCAGCAATTGCTGGACGTGAACCAGAAGAATCGAAATACCGACGACGATCATCGTGCGCTTCGTGGCGCGTGGATTGAATTTATCGAACAGCTTCAATAGCAACCAGCCCACCAACAACCCCACGCCAATCCCCGTAAGAATCGAAGCAGGAACTCCCGCCGCCTTCATCAGCACATTTCCCGACGTACCCGTGTAGAAGCCGAGCAGGACAGAAAAGATAACGATCGCAATCACATCGTCGAGCGAAGCCGCCGCCATCACCATCGTCGGGATGCCCTTCTTCGCCCCCATCCGCCGCTTGATGAAGCCAATCATCATCGGCACCACCACCGCCGGCGAAACCGCCGCGATAATGAATCCCAGCATCGCCGACTCCAAATGCGTCAGCGGCAGGAAACGCGGCCCCAGCAGCGCAATGGTCGATCCCTCCATGATTCCCGGGATAAACGAAAGCAACAATGCCTGCACGCCAACCTTGTTCAGCGCCTCGCGGCTCAGCTCGAACCCGGCACGCAGGAGGATAATGATCAGCGCCATCATTCGCAGGTCGGCCGATGCCTCCAGAAAGCCCGGCTCCATCAGGTCGAACACATGCGGCCCGAACAGCACGCCCAGCAACAGCATACCCAGCAGCCCCGGCATCCGCAGTTTGCGGAACACCCAGTCCATCAACAGACCCAGCAAAATCATCTCGGCTATGCTAAATGCCATTCACAACTCCTTGATACGGGATTCGGGTTTGTGATCCTGTCAAAAACCATTAGCGGGAAAAAGCCACTCCAATCCGGAAACTTGCGGTTTCTTCATCATAGATCCTTAACGCATCCCCATAGCCATAAAAAGCCTGGCCGTATAAAAAGATATTGAGCAGTTTGACGGGATAGGATGCATTCAACTCGACCGCTCCATTATAGCCGGACGTGCCCTTGCGGAGCATCAGGTCCACCAAAATGCCGTCATCCTTCCCGTACTTCAGTTGCAGCTCCCCATAGCCCAGATACTCTTCAATGTCCTTGTTTCCAGCACTCTTGGCAACAATTGCCCACACCTTCGAGGCAACGATGAATTGGTAGCCATTTGTTTGGCCGAAAACCCAGGTCGGCTGGATATACAGCCGTTCCCAGTTGCGGGCATCCGCCTCGTCCCGCCCATTGGATTCATGCTGATAGCCAAACTGCAGATCAAGCTGCGACCCCCAAAAGCTTTCGGCTACGTTCCGGTTCAGATAGATGAATTCCGGACTGAAATAACTGTCCAAGTAATTGTTCGGATAAGGAGCGGAATTAGCCTCCAGATCCCAGAACATTTTCTGCGTGTAGGCAAAGAACAACTGGTTCAACGGTTTCGTCCATTTGCCCTGAAAGGCCTCTTCATCGAAAAAGCGGTATTTGAACGACAACTGCATCTTCGACTCGAAAATTGGCTGGTTTCCGATCAGCGCATAGATCGGCTTGTAGCATGAAAGCCCCGGCACGGCTTCTTCACGCTCCTGCACATCCCCTTCCCTTGCCAGCGAACCTGTAGCCACCGTGAGCGCCAGCACAAAAAACATCCATCTCCGCATATGCATCCCATTCACCAGAAAGTAATCACTTAAAGTCCAACAGCATGGCAAAATAGCCTCTGCCGGAAAAGCGAGAACGGAGCGCAAACTAGCCAAAATATTCGGTGGTGTAGCGGAAGACCCGCAGGGTGTCGGACCAGTAGGTGTCGGGCAGGCCGGCTTTCATCTTGAGGTGGGAAAGGAACATTTCCTTTTCAGGAAGCTCTTCCCACACGCTGGGAAGAAAGGTGCCGCGCTGGTAGCCCTCTTGAAGAATCAGTCCGTCAATCCCAGTGCGAATCTGGGCAAGCAGGTCGGCCTCGGAGGAAAAGGCAATCTCTTCCGGCGGCGAAAGGACGGAGATGTGGATTTCGAGCAAATCGACCTCCTTGCGCGACACGGCCGGAAAGCGCGGATCCTTGAACGCGGCGGCGCGGGCGTTGTGCGCAACATCCTCGGCCAACGGGCGACAGGCTTCGAGCATGCCGATGCAACCGCGCAGATGCCCACCGATTTCAAGCGTCACAAACGTGGCGCGTTCCTCCATCAGTTCGGCGGGAACATCCTCAAGGGATGGAGCCTTTTCGCCATTCAACCCTTGGGAAATGGCATCGCGGGCGATCTGCAACAGCAGGTTTTGATATTCGGTCTTCATTCGTAGAATGCGTATGCGCCATAGCCGACCACCTGATCGCGCGATCCGGCGGTATCGCCGGAGTTGCGCAGGTCGATCAGCTCGGCGCGCATTCCTTTTTGCTTGGCCAGATGCAGCAACCCGCAGATTGGAATGCAACCGCAGGCGTTTTTGGATTCAAGGCCGGCTGGATCAAGATCCACAATGGCCTGCGAGGCGGAAGAATCCATCCGGCTCGCGGTTTTATAATCTTCATAGTGGCTTAGGTCGGAGCTAATGACGATGAGCGTCTCGTCCCCGCCCCACAGCGAGGCGAGAATGACGGCGACTTCCTCCTTCGAGGCTTGGCCGACCACGAGCGGGATCAGCGTGAAGTCGCCAAGCACCACCTGCAAGAACGGAAGTTGCACCTCAAGACTGTGCTCCTCCGCATGGGCGGCATCGAATACCGGAACATCGTCTGGAGCCTCCACCGGAACATCGCCCAGTGGTGTGCGCCATGCGGAAGCGGAAGACGCGGCGACTCCCTCCAGCCATACACGATGCGCAGGGCCAAGAAGTACAACGCGTTGGATATTGGCAGACCGCATGCAGACATACGCGCTCGCGGCAATGGGACCGGAATAGATGTAGCCCGCGTGGGGCGCAATGATGGCCTTGGGCACTGCGCCTTCCCTGGCCGGAACATTGGCCAGAAACCCTTCGACCATCCCGCGAAGGTCGGCGGGGTCGGCTGGATAGAACATGCCCGCCACAGCGGGGTCTCTAACATTCTCGCTCATGGCCGTATATTAGCTGTTTTCCCTCAAGCTTCCATCTATTTTGCGTTCCATAATCACACAGCAAAATCCACCGGGTATCCCCCATTCAAGCCGTTGCAATGGCTAGCAGTGCTTGCGCCAGAGGATTTACCGGGTTGGCAAGTCGGTAGAGATCGTTTTCCTGCTCCACCATGTGCCGAGCGGCAAGCTTCTCCAAATGCCGGTAGAGGGCCGCCGGTGAAACATGCGTCGATGCCAACAGTTCCTGATAGCTTTTCTCTCCTGCAGAGAGGCATCCCACAATGGAGATCCGGCGCGAATGGGTAAACGCCGTTGCCATTTCTATCAGGCTTTCATTTTCCGCGCCAGCCGCGCAGCACTCCCGAACCGCGCTCACTATCGTTCCGGCATGCTCAACGACTAGGTTTGGGGTGGCTGAATAGAACACCCATCGTCCCGCAGGACGCGCTG
>JBDLHZ010000025.1:0-14355 GCA_039715135.1 Verrucomicrobiota bacterium | reverse complement strand
TTCCCATTTCGCCGCCCTGAATCGCGCCATCGGAAAGATCGGTGTAGGATATGCGTCCGGCCCATTCAAACGCGCCCCATGAACGCTCCTTGAAGGAAAAGCGCCGCCTCGGCTCGACACGCGAGAAAATGCCGCTTCCCCGGTTGTAGTCGCGCGTTTCACCCGTCAGTATCCAGCTGAGCGTGGCATAGGCGCCGCCAAAGCGGTAGTCCGCGCCCAAGTCATCCTCGACATGGGATTGCAGGAGCTCGCCTTGCGCCAGCAGAGGGCCGTTTTGCCAAGCCGCCTCCAGCCCATAGGTGGCGGCAAAGTCGCCATTCAGGGCTCCTTCCCCTGTATCGATCAGGTAGGGCGCCAAATAGCTTTCGGGCCGCGCCTGATAATGCACGCCGTCGCGGGCAACCACCATGTAGCTTCCGCTGGCACCAAGATGGATCAGCCGGCCGCGCTCCTCGTTATCGGCCAGCAGCCACGTGGCCCGAGCCATCACGCGGCTGTAGCTTTCCGCCTCGCCGCGGTTTTCGTTGTCGTTCACATCGGCGAACCAACCGGCAAAGAATGTTCCCCGCTGCCTGGGAAAGGCGCCACCAACCTGTATACCCATCAGCTCCCCCGGCGCAAAAGTGCTGACCGGGGCGGCCCTCTCCATCAATGGAACCGAGGAGCTGCTTTGCAAGGACTCCATCGACATCGGCGCGGTGAATATGCCCAGCCTGACACTGGAAACATATGGAACCCGATGGAACCAGAGATACCCATTGTTGAAAAAGAAAGAGCCATCGGATATGCCGAATTCGACCCCATAGGTCAACGGACTCAGAAAGAACCCGCGGCCAAAGGTGTTTACGCGGAAACGCCGGACCGCCAAATCGTTATCGGCTTCCGGAAGGGTTCCGTTCTGAAAGTAGAAAGCGGCATCCAAATGGAGTTTGGCGCCAAGACGGCCGGTAAAGCGGCGCTTTTCGGAAAAGACTTTCGTGAAGAAGACCCCCTCGAATTCGCTGGTCTCCATGAATTCATAGTAGAGGCCGTCTTCCGTGTAGAAGTTGATATGGAACGGAACACGGTTTTCTTCGGTGAACACCGACTCCCAGCCGGCGTCATCATCGGCCTGGGCGGCGGCAACGACGTTGGTGTCTTCGGCGTCAACAACATCCTCCGCCGCGAAGGCCGATATTGCAACCAGCAGGAAAACAGGCATTAGCAATATCGATCGGGGTTGCACTCTCATGGCTCCTTATTAAAAGACTGCCTGCAGTATTATGTGGTTTTAGCCACTCTGTCAGCAAAGAATAAGAAACAATCCCTTCCATTCGGTCCGCCAATCTCCTATGCTTCTCTTTCGAAAGGAGATGACCATGAATGACGATGCCGTGATTCAAAATGGGTGCACCATAAAACACTTCGATCCCGACCATAAAATAACCAAGAAGACGCGTGATAAACTGCTCTCCACAGCATTACTCTCTTTAAAATCATTTAAGGTCCGGAACTGGCACTTTGTCGTGGTGGATGATCCAGAACAACGCAAATGGATCCGCGAGGCGTCTTGGAGCCAGGCGCAGATTACCGATGCATCAATGCTCATCATTCTTTGCACCGATCTCAACGCATGGGAACAAGAACCCCTGCACTGCTGGCACCCCTCCCCGGAATCCCTTCGGGAATTCATGGTACCCACCATCCAGCAATACTACAATGGCCTCGACCCAATGCAGCGCGACGAAGTCATGCGCTCCTGCGGTATCGCCGCCGAAGCCCTTATGCTCTCGGCCCAGTCCGTGGGCTACGACGCCTGTCCCTTGGACGGCTTCGATGCCGATGCCGTGGGTGAACTCATCAATCTTCCCGAAAACCATGCCGTCTGCATGTTCGTCGCCATCGGGAAAAGCATCGGAGACGCCCTCCCGCGCGAAGACAAGCTCCCCATGGAGGAGGTTGTCGTCACGGACAGCTTCTAGCGCCTTCCCTTGGAAAAAACAGTTGTGCCCTTCCAATGCTTGGAAGTGTTTTGCTATGTTGCGCCGAATGCAGAGCAAACCCGTCATCCAGTTGCTGCCCGACCAGGTGATCAACAAGATTGCTGCCGGCGAGGTGGTCGAACGCCCGGCCTCGGTCATGAAGGAGCTGTTCGAGAATTCGATCGATGCCGGGGCAACGCAGGTGGACGTGGAGGCGATCCGCGGCGGGCGGCAACTCATCGCCATCACCGACAACGGCTGCGGCATGGATCGCGACCAGGCCCTGCTGAGTATCGAGCGCCACGCCACCAGCAAGATCCGCTCCGAGACCGACATCGAGAACATACATACACTGGGTTTTCGCGGCGAGGCGCTGGCGGCGATTTCCTCCGTATCGCGCTTTACATTGATCACCCGCCCGGAGGAAAAGCTGTCTGGAACGGAAATCCAGATTGCGGGCGGGAAACTGCTCGGTTGCGAAGACATCGGCTGCCCGGTCGGCACCCGCATCGAGATCCGCAACCTGTTCTTCAATGTGCCCGCCCGGCGAAAATTTTTGCGGGCCGAACAGACCGAGCTATCGCATATCCGCCAGCTTTTCCTCGTCCACGCCCTCGCCCATCCGGACATTGGAATGAGCCTCAAGGTCGACGAGCGCATGGTCTACAACCTCCCTGCCGCCGGAAAGATGGAGGATCGGATTACCGAACTCTACAACCCCGGCTTTTTCGATCAATTGCTGCCGATGGATTATTCCGGAGGCGACTACACCATCAGCGGCTACGCCGGCCTGCCGCAAACCGGGCGCAAGGATCGGCAGGACCAGTATCTCTTCATCAATGGCCGCCCCGCCGCCGCACCGGTGGTCTACCATGCGCTCAACGAGGCCTACCATTCGCTCATTGCCAAGGGCCGCTATCCCGCCGTTTTCCTCTTTATCGGAATGGATCCGTCGCTCGTCGATGTCAATGTGCATCCGACCAAGAAGGAGGTACGCTTCCGCCGCCCCAACCAACTTCGCGATGCCATCGTCGCCGCCCTGCAAAAGGCGCTCACCTTCCAGTCGATGGAAGAGAACGAACTTCCAACTTCCAACATTGAACTTTCAACGTCGAACGCTCCGCCTCCGTCACCTGTGCGCCCTAGGTTCGAAACACAGAAAAACATGGATGAACTGCTGGTACGGCCGAAAATCGTTGAACGCTCAACTTTGAACACCGAACTTCGAACATCGAAGGAAGAACCTCCCCCGCAATCCAACAACCCATCAACCCATCAACCAAAGGTGGCAACGCCATCGTCCCCGTGGGGCTGGTGCCGGATCGTGGGGCGGATTGGTGAAAGCTATGTGGTGCTCGAAACCGAGGATGGCTTTGTGTTGATGGAACCGCGCGCGGCGCACGAACGGGTGCTGTTCGAGAAGTTTATTTCCGCTGCCCGCGAACATGCCGTCCAGAAACAAGGGTTGCTTGCTCCGGAAACCATCGACCTGCTGCCATCCGACGCGCAGATTGTACGCGATAATATCGAAGTGCTCCAGGAACTCGGTTTCGGGGTATCGGAATTCGGCGGCGATACGTTCATTGTCGACGCCCTACCGGTCTATGTGCAGGACGGCCCGGCGGAATCGTTGCTCGTCGAGATTGCCCGCGAACTGGAAAAGGCGGGCAAGAAGCGCGGCGCGCGCGAACTGGTGCAGGAGCGGGTTGCCCAGGCAACCTGCCAAACCGCTGTGCGCGCAAAAGACCAGCTTTCGGAAACGGAAATCGAAAAACTGGTGGCCGATCTGGCCAAGACGGAAATGCCCTACACCTCGCCGCGGGGTCGCCCGACACTGATCTACACCAGCTTCACCGAGCTAAACCGCAAGTTCAGCCGCGATTGAACAGCCCTTTGCGCTTCTTGTATTTCGGCAGGTCCGGATGCTGCTCGATCAGTTTCTTGTGGTGCGCCGCAGCCTTTTCGTAGCGCCCGCGTTCAAACTCGCTAAACGCATCATGGTTGGCCTGTTTCAGCCCCTCGAATGCTGCATTGGCCAGCTCCAGCGTATTGAGCATGCAGCGGGCGATGTCCCGCGCACGGCGTTCGTATTCCTCGGCCTGCAAGGCGACGGAAGCGTGGTTGGCTTCGAGGAAGGAAAAGAAGAATCCATCCGCCGCCTCGACGGAATGCTTTAGGTTGAGCATCGACAGCACGGCCTTCACGTTCCCGGCCAGCATGTTGATGAACTTGCAGAACTGGCCGTCCTTCTCGTTCTTCCCATCGTCGCGGACGGCAAAATAGCCATGGTCCCTGGCGGTGCGAAGGAAGAAAAGGATTTCTTCATAGTCGGCGGTGGCCAGCTCCTGCCGCGCCGTGCGCCCGGGATCCTTCAGCAACCCAGCGGCGCGTTCGTAGTAGATATCCCGCAACGCCAGATGCACTGGTCGGTTCTGCTCGAAATGATTGATCGTCTTCACATGAACATATTAACAATGGCCGGAATGATTCCGAGGATTTAATGACACCCTTTTGCATGCTGTGCGTTATGTATTCCAAGAAGATCGACAAAAAAGGGGTCGCGTAATAGGTGCCCCCTTTCCTGCCGGGAAACCACCACGTAGCAGCGGCTTTACTTTCTCTCCCCGGATGCTGGCGCTGTACTAGCGACGAGGTGGGCGGCGACTGCCGCTTCTGTGCGGGCCACCTCCATGCGGCCGGCGGCCGCCATGGGAGCCGCCACCACCGGTGCGATGGTGCGACCGCCTCTTGCGCGGCGGTGCAGGCGGCAGCTCTTCGAGAAGCTCTTCCGGTGCCATGGAACATTTTAGCTCCATGCCCAGCAGCTCCTCGATCTTCGGCAACTCGAACGATTCCATCTCGCAAGCGAAAGTGATCGACTTGCCGGTGGCCCCGGCGCGGCCGGTGCGGCCGATGCGATGGACATAGTCGTCCGGGTTTTCGGGAATGTTGAAGTTGACCACGTGGCTGATGCCGTCGACGTGGATTCCCCGGCCGGCGACGTCGGTGGCGACGAGCACCTTGACCTTGCCTGCCTTAAAATCCTCGAGGATGCGCATGCGCTTCTTCTGCGTGACGGCGCCGGAAAGCATTTCGCAATGGATGCCGTAGCGCTCCAATTCGTCGGCCAGCCGCTCGGTCTGGTCGCGGCGGTTGGCAAAGACGAGGATCCGGTCGGGATTGTCGTTCTTGATGATGTTGTAGAGCAGCGGGAACTTTTCCTTGTCGGTCACGATAAAGACCTTCTGGTCGACGGTATCGACGGCAACCTGTTCGGGTTCGATATCGATGCGCTCGGGATCGATCATCCAGGCCGCGGCGAGTCGCATCACCTCGTCGGAGAGGGTTGCGCTGAAGAGCACGGTCTGGCGCTTTTCCTTCGGCGGGGTCTTGTAGATGATGCGGCGCACATCGGGTATGAAGCCCATGTCGAGCATGCGGTCGGCCTCGTCGATCACCATGATTTCGGTGAAGCGCAGCTTCACGACATTCTTGCTGGCGAAGTCGAGCAGACGTCCGGGCGTGGCAACGACGATATCGACGATGTCGTCGAGTTCGCGCTCCTGCTTGTTGTAGTCCATGCCACCGTAGAGCACTACAGTGCGCAGGCCGGTGAATCGATTGAGCCCCTCGGAATCCTGGGCGATCTGCATGGCCAGTTCGCGGGTCGGCGCAATAATGAGTGCGCGCGGGCTGCCCTCGCCCTGCTTCTCCAGCGGCTTGTTGAGGCAGTGGTTGATGATCGAAATCAGGAAGGCGGCGGTCTTTCCGGTACCGGTCTGCGCACGGCCGGCCATATCCTTCCCCTTGAGCGTGCCGGGCAGGATCTCGCCCTGGATCGGCGTGCAATACTGCCATCCCAGCGCATGGATGCTACGCATCAGGCGGGGATGCAGATCCAAGTCGTGGAAGCGGATCTTGCCCTCCTCCGGCTCCACCGCAAATTCAGCAGGATCCCACGGAGTCTCTTCCGCCCGAGGCTTCGGCGCCTGTTTCGGAAGCGGTTTAAACTGGTTCTCCGGACGCGGCTCCCGCTCTCTTTCCGGGCGGGGGGGGCGACTGGTTTTTTCGCGGGGCTTGTCGGTACGCGGCCGCTCTGATTTACGCCTGCGAAGCCGGCGTTCATAGGCTAGGCGGCGATCCTCTTCTTCGGGGCGGAACTCTTTCATCCGCGCCTGCTCCGCCTCGGTCAGAACCAGAGGTTCGTTCCCCGGCCTTTTCTTTCGCGGGGCAGACTTTCCAGTCTGCCTTCGAGCAGGCCGGGAAGCCCGCTCCTCTTTCTTTCCCCCGCCGCCCGGAGACCATTCCTCCTGCTGGGGCTTCTTCCGCTTCTTGTTTTTGAACGAGGCCGATGTTTTCTGTTGTTTCGGGGCTTCCTTCTTTTTCGGCTCAGCCTTTTTGCCGAAAGCGGAAGCAATCTTTTTGATTAAGCTCAATTTCTAGTCCTTTCGCATCCGAAAGGGACTGGAAGAATGGATTATTGGATGGATGCATTGCTGCATTTAAAATGGGTTGTGCTGCCTCCTTCGGGCAATTTCAATATTCCAGGTTTCCAAAATCCATTCTTCCATCATCATTCGGATGATGCGTTTAGTATTTGTTGTATCCAATCGCAGGCCATGCACTGTGCATTCTCGGCGTTGACATACTCGTCGAACGCAGCCTGCGTGGTGGGTTCTCCCACCGGGCCGCGCAAAACGGCCATGGGAACGGGCTCGGCGGTATGCCCCTTGAGGGCCACCGGCGTGCGATGGTCGGTGCACAGCAGCAGTGTATAGGGCTCGCCCGCGTCTTCCAACCATTGGAAAACCGGCGCGACTACCCGCGCATCGAACTCTTCGATCGCCTGCTTCTTCAGCTGTGCATCACCCATATGCCCGCATTCATCCGGCGCCTCGATGTGGACGAAAACAAAGTCTTCCCGTTCCAGTATTTCGAGCGCCGCGTCTACTTTGCCCTGGTAGTTCGTATCCAGGAAACCGGTCGCACCTTCAACGTCGGGCGCTGCCAAACCGGCGAGTTTCGCAATCCCCTTCAGCAGGTCGACCGCAGAGACCACTCCGCCGCCCAGACCATAAAGGGACTGGTATGTTTCCAACTGCAAGGCACTTCCCTGCCCCCACAGCCAGATTTGCGTTGCGGGCTTTTTCCCTTCCGCAATACGCTTCTTGTTTACGGGATGATCCGCAAAGACGGATTTCGATAGCTCCATCAATTCGCGGATGTCATCCTGCCGATCCCCTGCCGGAAGGTTTCCTTCCACCGGCCTGTCCGAGATCTCATGCGGCGGGGTGCACTCGCACGCCGCCGGGCCACCATCCCAAATCAGCAGGTGGCGGTATTGAACGCCGGGATGGAAGGTCAGTCCCTCGCGTCCCAGCTTTTCCTGGAGCGAGCGCACCAGCATCCGTCCCTCTTCCGTGGTAATATGCCCGGCGGAATAATCGTCCATAATCCCATCAACGACCGTCACCAGATTGCAGCGATAGGCCACATCCGGCGGCGTCATCGGGATTTCCGCCCCAGCGGCCTCGATCGGTGCGCGGCCGGTATAGTTCTTCGCCGCGTCGTATCCGAGCAGAGCCATGTTGGCGACATCGCTACCGGGCGGCATACCGTCCGGCACCGTCTGGACCAGGCGCGTTTCCCCCACTGCCGCGATCTTCCGGATCATCGGAATATCCGCCGCCTGCAGGGGCGTCTTGCCGCCCAGCGCCTCGATGGGGTAGTCGCCCATCCCGTCGCCAACTAGAACCACGTATTTCATTCTTGAATCCAAATTTCCGTTAAACGGGCGGGAATGTCCTAGATAACCCTGCGAAAGGCAACCCTTTAGGCCATCTATTTAACCGCTGCGCCGGAGCCGAGATCGCCCTCGACGGTGACGAGCTTGAGGGTGTCGCCCTTGGAGGCGGCAAGTAGCATGCCTTCGGATTTCACGCCGCGCAGCTTGGCGGGCTTGAGATTGGCGACAACGACGATGGTTTTGCCGATCAGATCTTCGGGCTTGTAGTGCAGAGCAATGCCGGCCACCAGTTGGCGCTTTTCTTCGCCGAGATCGACCTGAAGCTTGAGCAGCTTGTCCGCACCGTCGATCTTCTCGGCTTCGAGTACGACTGCGGTCTTGAGATTAACGGCCATGACTTGGTCGAAGGTGATGAGGCCATCGACTGTGGACGGCGAGGACGCCGTCCCTCCATCCTTTTTCTGTGGCTTCTTTTTCGGTTTTTCAGCCGACTTCTCTTCCTTTTTCTCCAGCTCAATGCGCGGGAAGAGTGCGCCGGGCTGGGAAATCTCGGAGCCGGGGATAAGCACGCCAAACTCGGAAAGCTTGCCGAGGTGCGGCTTGGCGTCGGCCATGCCGAGCGCGGTGCGCAGGGCGAGCATCTTTTCGGGCATCACCGGATAGAGCAACGCCGCACAGACCCGCAGGCATTCCGCCGCTGTGTAAAGAGCCGCTTCTACCTCTTTCGTTTTTCCTGCCTTCGCCGCAGACCATGGTGCTTTTTCCTGAAGATAGACGTTAATCTCTCGAACAGCGCGCATGATCAGCGCAATTGCCCCATCCAGCTTCATTTCTGCAATCAAAGCATCTGACGAGTTCACCGCACTATTCAAAGCAGCCATTAACTCATTGGCAGAGTCATCTTGTGGATACATCATTTCGGCGTCAGGAACTTTTGGCATCCTACCGTCGCAGTAGCGGGAAATCATGTTGAGCACGCGGTTGGCGACGTTGCCGAGATCGTTGGCGAGGTCGGCGTTGTAGCGCTTCACGAAGGCCTCTTCGGTAAAGGAGGCATCCTGGCCAAGCGTCATTTCGGCAATAAGAAAGTAGCGAAAGGCATCGACGCCATAGTTGTCGATCATGTCCATCGGATTGACGACGTTGCCGAGCGACTTGCTCATCTTGGTGCGGCCGGTCAGCCACCAGCCGTGCGCAAAGATGGATTGGGGCATCTCGACGCCCATCGCCTTGAGCATGGTCGGCCAGTAGACAGTGTGCGTGGTGAGGATGTCCTTGCCGATGAGGTGGCAGGAGCAGGGCCACCACTGCTTGAACTGCTCTTCGTCGGACTTGTAGCCGATGGCGGAAATATAGTTGATGAGCGCATCGAACCAGACATAGGTGACAAAGTCGGCATCGAACGGCAGCTCGATGCCCCATGCGAGGCGCGACTTGGGCCGCGAGATGCAGAGATCCTGCAGATCCTTGTTCTTGAGGAAGCCGAGGGTTTCGTTGGCGCGGAAGGCGGGCTGGATGAAGCCGGGGTTGTTCTCGATGTATTGAATGAGCCAATCCTGATATTTACCCATGCGGAAGAAATAGTTGGACTCCACGATGGAGTCGACCTTGCGGCCGCACTCGGGGCAGTTGCCTTCAACCAAATCCTTTTCGGTAAAGAAGCGCTCGCAGCCGACGCAGTACCAGCCCTCGTATTCGGCCTTGTAGATTTCGTCGCGGTCAAAGAGCTCCTGCAGGGTTTGCTGGACAACGGTTTTGTGGCGCGGCTCGGTGGTGCGGATAAAGTCGTCGTTCTTGATTTCGAGGCGTTTCCATAGCTCCTGGAAGCGGACGACGGTCTGGTCGCACTGCTCCTGCGGTGTAATACCGTTGGCATCGGCCGCCTGCTGAACCTTCTGCCCGTGCTCGTCGGTTCCGGTGAGGAAATGGGTCGGAACGTCGAGCAGGCGATGGTAGCTGGCCAGCACGTCGGCAAGGATCGTCGTGTAGGAGTGGCCGATATGCGGCTTGTCGTTCACATAGTAGATCGGCGTGGTTACATAGTATTTGGATGGTTTGTCTGCCATAGCGTTATTCCTAGTTTCCAACTCAATCGAGATTTGAACCGCAGAATATTGAACAAGGAATTTCGAATGTCGAAGTTTTTCCTTCGGAGTTCCTTGTTCATTATTCGATATTCGATATTCATGCGCGTTGAATTGACCGTCCCGCCTATGCCAAAGTCCCTGCCATGAAATTCAGGCCCTGCATAGACCTGCACAATGGCAAAGTGAAACAGATCGTCGGTGGCTCGCTGGCCGACGGCACTGAACCGGAAACCAACTTTGTCTCTGAAAAGCCTCCGGCATGGTTTGCCGAACTCTATAAAAGCGACGGGCTGGCTGGCGGGCACGTGATCAAGCTCGGTGCGGGCAACGACGATGCCGCGCGCGAGGCCTTGGCCGCCTGGCCGGGTGGGTTGCAGGTTGGTGGCGGCATTTCCGCCGATAACGCGGCCCAGTGGCTGGAAGCCGGCGCAGCACAGGTAATCGTGACCTCCTACATCTTCAAGGACAGCCGCATCGACGAAGGCCGCCTGAACCGCCTCGTTGCCGAGACGGGGCGCGACCGGCTGGTGCTCGACCTGAGCTGCCGCAAGAAGGATGGACGCTATTTTGTTGTAACTGATCGCTGGCAAACCTTCACCGAGACGGTTGTAGGCGCGGAGTCGCTCCGTCAGCTTTCGGACTGCTGCTGCGAGTTTCTTGTGCATGGAGTGGATGTGGAAGGCAAGCAGCAGGGAATGGACGAAGGGCTGGTCGAACTGCTCGCCGGGCATTCGGCGATCCCCTGCGTCTATGCCGGCGGCGTGCGCTCCTTCGAGGATTTGGAAAAGCTGAACACGGCAGGCGGTGGCAAGATCGATGTCACCATAGGCTCCGCACTCGACATTTTCGGCGGCACCCTGCCCTATCGCGACGTGGTTGAGTATTGCCGGAGCAACTAAAGCGCGCTCCCGCAGACGGGAAGCGTGCACCACACCCACATATAAGGAAAATCGACACGCGGTGTAGCGCGGGCTTCCATTCCGATGGTGCCCACAAAAAAGCCGCCCCGAAGGTTCGGGGCGGCTTGTTCTGTTTCCAAAGCAATGGAAATCTAGAAGTCGTAGGTCAGACCGGCAACAATGGTAATATCGTTGTAGTCGGCATGCTCGCCAGTAACAGTATCAGCAACAGGCGGGGTGTTGTCATACTCGTCCCGCAGCTCGATAAACATTGCCAGCTGGGTGCTGACCTTGGTTTTTACGCCGGTCACGAGCAATCCGTTGCCGTCATCGGTATCCTCGACGTTTGCGGTATATTCAATGTTGAAGTAGTAGGACGCCGTTTTGGTGAAGTCCCACAGATAGTTGGCCGCCGCGCGATACTCGGCGAAATCCTCTTCGGTTGTCGCCGTCCTTTCATAGACATAGTTGATACCGATGCTGGCATCGAGCTTCATGGTCTCCTTCTGGATAAAGTAGTAGCCGATATTCGGGCCGAGTTTTAGACGGGTACGAATATTCTTTATGTCATCGTAGTAGGCTTCCCCGAACACACCGCCGAAGAAATCCTTGCCACCAAATTTGTAGCGGTAGTCGGACTGGCCACGCGCCTGCCCTTCGGTCTGGGCACCCTCGGTCTTGCCGTATTCGGTGTAGAGACTGTTGAGCCAGTCATTCTTTGGTGCATAGCGATCACCCTTGAGCGTTCCAGTGAAGAGCGACTTTTCCGTGTTGCCGTCCTTGTAGGTCGCACCGAGCGCCAGACTGCTCTTCCACGTCACATTCGTTACTTCATCCGCGGTTCCGACCAACGGCAACGCAACCAGCGCGACCAACCAGATTCCCTTCATCTTCCTCATAACTCCTCCTATTTAGGGTTGTTTGGAGGAAACATATCTAAGACTATAAAAGGCCGCAACCCTAAACAAGTAAAAGAATTCCTATTTAGGCGACTAGCCGGTTGACTCTTTTCCACAGTGGTTTAGAATCAGGGCAGAACGAAGGGAGTACTGTATGGCATTCGATCAAACCAAGGATGTGCTCGAACACGCACGGGAGTTCCACCGGAAGCTCAGCGTCTTCTACGGTGGTCTCAAGGAATCGACCAGCAAGGAACGCGTACGCACCCTGCTCGACTATATGAGCCGGCATGAAAAATATCTCGATGACTGCCTTGCCCAGTACGAAGAGCAGGTTTCGGACAACGTGCTCGACACCTATTTCAAGTATGAATCCGAAAGCAACGGACTGGCCGCCATTGACACCTTCGAGATCAAACCGGATATGGATGTGGACGACGTAGTGGCCGCCGCGAGGCACTTCGACGACTACCTGATCGCATTCTACCGGGAAATGGCGCAGCGCGCCCTTTCCGAAAAGGTGCGCGAGATCTTCGAAAACCTGCTGGAGATGGAGAAGCACGAACAAATCGAGCTCAGCAAGCAGACGCTGGGGATCCGGTCGCTTTGATATGATTCATCGATTCGAAGACCGCACCCCCTCCTTGCCGGAGGGTTGCGTTAATCCTCCTTGCCAACCTGAACACGATAGAAGCGGGCGGCATTGGTCGCCGAATCATAGTCGCTCACAGCAATCACGCTGTTTGACCCCGGAATATCGCTGGCCAGCGTGATCCACGAACCATCCAGCATGTTGGTGCGGTACTGAATGGCATAAAGGCGCTCCTCCACCGCATAGAAGGCAGGCAGGCCTCCGGCTCCGGCTTCGAGCAGCCAGCAGCTGGCCGCATTGGTCGGAACGGTTCCGCAGATATACTCCTCGAAATTGCTGTAGTCGTCGCCGTCCGGATTCAGTGCGCCATCGTCGACATTCGGATCCAGCCCATACATCAGCTCCCAATCCGTCGGCATGCCGTCGCCATCGTCCGGTGTTCCCGAAACTGTCAGGGTAAAGGCCGGAGCCAGCCCATGCTCGACGGTATTGGTGTCGGTCAGCGTTGCCGCAAGCGTATACGTGCCTGCTGTTAGGTTGGAAAGAACGGTGTAATGGACCGGCTGCCCCTCATATTCCGGATTCGTCACTTCCTGCGTGCTGATCGAATCGATCCACACGCCGCCACCCGGATAATAGGTGGCCCCCTCGTATTCCAGTCGGACATAGATGGCCTGTCCGGCATAGGCCGAAAGGTCGATGGCTATCTCGCTCCAATCCATGGAACTGCTATCCGACCAAATTTCCGTGAAACTGCTGCGATCGGTCGAAATCAGGATACGGAAAATATCGTCGGCCAGTGTATATTTTGCATGTAGCAACAGGCGGGTTGATGCTGTTGGCGTAATCGTAGACAAAGAAGTCAGGTGGCAAAATACGCCATTATATTCGGGTACGGTCTTATAGAAGCAATTACCAACTCCACTTACCGCACTGACAACCCAGTCTTCATCATAAACGGAGCCTGTTGTTGTCACTTCAAAAACAGAAAAATCATCGCAATCATCCCAAAGGGTGGTCACCTCGGAAAAACGCCGAGAAGCCAGCGTGTCATCCGTCCAGAAAAGATCCCAGTCTTCCGAGGACTCATTGTATTCATAAATTTTCAATTGCTCAGCTTCGGCCTCGCGCCTTTTAGGCAGAATCCACTGCACTTCAACCGACCCACCCGTATCACCGCTCACTTCATTGGTCATTGGGAAAGCCAAAAGCTGCGGCCGCAACGAAGTAATGCCGTATTGCAATGCACCGCCAGGAATACTGTTGGCATCCCACCAGTTGTTATTTTGGCCACCCCATCCATAGTTGATGTGGTAAGTGGTAACTCCACTGTCCACCATCAGCCCATCTGCCACGATGGCATGCCCGGGAATCGCAACCACGCAGGGGAACCCTGCCCGAAGATCGGTTTCCATCGGAGCAATCAGGCTGGATTGATTGTGATAATAATCACACGATTCAAAATACAGATATTCGCCCAGACGGTTGCCGAGCGTTACAATGCTGGAGCTGGTTCCGTCGCTTTCATAGTCGGCCTCGGCAGCCACCCCCAATTCATACATCAATTCGGCCACGGCATCCTGGTTTGCTTGCGGATTGCTGGGAGAGTGGGCGGGCAGCATGTTGCCCCAGTCGTAGACATCGGAAAAATCGACACTGTGTGCTCCGGTTATGCTTCCCGAGTTGTCGGTGTAGGCATGCGACCCCTCCCCAAAAAAAGGCCAGCGATGAAATTGAAGCAACTGCGCATAGGCCGTTGGCGTACATCCGGATGGAGCGCGATCTCCATAGTATGAGCCTCCTCCCGGATCGTCGGGACAAAGCAAGTTGTAGGGATCGTTCTGGTTCCAGGTGGTTTCGAGGAACGGGCCGTAAAGTTCGGTGACGGCCAGCGGGCCGGGCTCCGCCATTGCTTGCGGGGCAAAAGGTTTTTCCAGTTCCTCCTCCATCCGTGCCACATGATCCAGCAACATGGAGCGGAAGGCGTTTTCCGGTACGTCGGAGAGGTTGACGGACGACTCCGCGCTGAAGCAGACGACTAGTGGAAGACGATCGTCCGAGTTCAGAACCAAATAGCCTTTTGGATCGAACTGAACCACATAAACCGAATATCCACCCGTGTTCGGGAAGGTCTCCGCCGACATAACAGATCGGCCGGCCGCAGCCGACAT
>JBDLHZ010000024.1:0-14474 GCA_039715135.1 Verrucomicrobiota bacterium | reverse complement strand
CGGCTGGCCAAGTATGGACAGGCCGTTCGGCCCGTCTACCAAAGGAAGGAGCTGTTCCCCGATGCCCGCGACGAGTTCATCTATACGTTTGCCGTGGCGGTTTCCGATGATAATACGGGATCTGTCTCCCTGCCTCTGACCAATGCCTACACCGGCGCAAGGATGTCGGTTGAGTGGGATCTGGCGAATACGCAGCCTGGTGATGCGTCGCTGGCGGAAGCGTTCAGGAAATACCAGTCCGGCGAATGGGACGACTATTGGGCTTGTTCAAAATCGCCGGTGTTGGCTGCGTGGATTGCAATGACTAGCCAGAAGGACGATTTGCAAGGTAGGCGTGGTAGGCGTGGACGACAGAACGAATCCACCTCGGCCTTTGGCGTGATGGGTGGCTATGCTGCCGTGCGCGAGACCTTGCAGATGCAGTTGGTTGCCGTTGCAACGAATGGGCAGGAAAGAACAGTTCCCATTGCATCCGTTGAGGGTGTAAAGGTGGAGTCGCATCCCTTCGGGAAAATGCTGGGTGAAAATACCGGGGGGGGGCTTGCATTGGCCGAGATGGTTCCGATGGATCGCTTTTTTGTCTATCTCTCCAAGCCGGAGGCCATGTTGCCACTGTTGAACGAGGGAGCCGATTTCATTTCGCAAATGGGCAGTGCACATACCGGGAATAGCATTAAGTACTACCTGAAGAAACGCTATCTCAAGCGTCTCGGCATGGATGAAAAATGGATCGAGCTGTTTCTGCGTTCGGGCGGGGTTGCGGAATGCGCCCTGATGGCTCCTGACATGTTCTTTATCGATGGAACCGACATCACGGTGGTTTCGCGCCTGGCCAAACCGGCTCTGGTTATGCCCTTGCTGAAGATGTTGGGCGTGCCGGAACTGTCGCAGGGAATGGTTGAAGTGGAGAATGGCGCCGGTCAGATGGTTTATTGGATCGTGAAGGGTGATCTGCTGATGGCGGGAACCAGCAAGGTGGAGTTGGAGCAGGTGCTCGGTCTTGTGGCAAACGGCGGGGAGGGCAGCTTGGGTAAAAGCGACGAATTCCGCTATATGCTTACCCAGCTTCCGGTTAGTGGCCAGACGCGCGCCTATGCCTATTGCTCCGATCCATTCATCCGTCGCCTCGTTGGCCCCGAGACCAAGATTGGCCAGTTGCGACGGATCGATGCCATGGGTCGGCTACAGCAGATTACTTCGGCCGCCTTGCTGGCTCGGCTCGATGGAATGGCGGAAGGCCAGACGATGGAAAGCCTAAAGGCCAACGGCTATCTTCCTGCGTCCTTTGCGACGGAGGGCTATTTGCTGGACAAGGATCTGGTTGCCCATTCGGATCTGTATGGAACCCTTGCCGGCATGCGTTCTCTTTCTAGTGTTCCCGTGGATATGGTCACGGAGGCGGAGGCCAAGGCCTATAAGGGCTATGTGGAAAACTATTCCCGTTTCTGGCGCCAGTTTTTCGATCCGATCGCCCTGCGGCTCGACGATACGGGTGACGATTCGCTGGAGGCCACCATCTTCATCCTTCCGCTGATCGATAGTTCGATCTATACCGGGATCAAGGAATTCATTGTGGCGGAGGAGAGCGGAATACCCCTCAGAACCCCGAGAATGAATCCCGAACCCGTTTTGCAACTTTCCATGAACCTGAACGACAAGGCATGGACGGGCGTGGGCGAAGGGCTGAGTGAAATGCTTCAGCGGCACGTCTTCATTGATCCGGCTATTCTCGATGATCTGGGATCCAGCCTGCATCTCATGGTTCACGACGCCGACCCCGTGATTGCGCTGGGTAGCGGAGATCTGCTCGGTGGATTTGGTGGTGGCTTTGGGGCTGGCGAAGAACTGCTATATCCCATGATTTTGTCAGTCCTCACCCGGCCCTGTACAATTGCCATCGAAACCAGCAACCCCGCAAAGACCGCAACCTACCTCCGGAACGCGACCGATTCGCATGCCTCTGCACGGGGATGGGCTGAGATAAGCTCGGAACTCTACCAAGTTGGCGCCGGCGATTCGTGGGTTTGCCTTTTCGATGTCATGGGCATGGTCAAGATGCGTTTTGGTCTGGAGGTAAAAGATGGTTTCCTGCTGATCCGCAACATTCCGTGGTCCAATAAGGATCAAATCCAGAGCGTGGAAGCTTCCGCACTAAACGCAGCGATGCTCAAGGTTTTCCCGTCCGCCGGAAAACTTCAACTGGCCGGGCTGCATTCCGCTGCTTCTGAAAAAAACCGGACGGCTGCCCTGCAGGGAATGGGGCTGTTGTTCCCGCTTGTTCAAAGTGGCGGCATTTCCGTGGCCGAGGCCGGAGATCTGCACATGAAGCTCTTTGGCTACACGCCCTATCAGCCATCCAACGACCGGTGGTTGTGGAAAGACATGGCGATGGAGAGCGAGCTTTATGGCTCGGTTCACAAGAAGAAGCAACCCGCCTACATCGACGGCGATACCGATTTTGGGCTGATGGAATCCATCGAGGCGCTGGAGGTGCAGATGCAGTTCGAAGACACGGGTTTGCGCACAAGAATCAAGTGGAAGACCCGGAAGGAATAGGGTTGTACTTGATCTTCCGCTCCTGCCGCCGGCAGAAGAGGGCGGGGACGACGAACATGGTGATGGTTTCGACGGCCATGCCGCCGACGGTGGGGATGGCCATGGGGATCATGATGTCGGTGCCGCGGTCGGTGGCGGGCAGTAGGGCGAGGATGGTGGTGGCCGTTGTCATCAAGGCAGGAGTGCATGTGCAGCTAAGGCTTGGCAATCTTGAGCAACGCACGCCCCAAAGGATTGCCCGGATGTGCGAGACGGTATGCCTTGCCTATCCTCTTGACAAATCCACGGACTTCCAGCTTTTCCAAGTGGCGCGAAAGGGCTGAGAGGGACATGCCCGTGGCATCCCGTAGTGCGCCAAACGACAGTTTTCTGCCATTCAACGCGCGGACAATCTCGATGCGGCGCCCATGGGTAAAGGCCGTGGCCTGCCGGGCAACGGTTTTAAAGGGCATGGACTGTTTGTAACATTTCCTCAATGCCTCCAGCAGGCTTGGCGCAAAATCGATTCCGCTGTTTGCTTCCGCCCGGTAGAGCACCTTCATCTTTTCCCTGCGAGACAGGATCAGGCCGCGGGCGTTCAGAGCGCGAAGCTGGTTACTTGCATTTGTTTCCGATGTGCCGGTTCGTTGAGCCAGTTCACCAACGCACAGCTCGCCGTTCTCAAAGATAAGCCAAAGGAGCCGCAGTCGCGTTTCATTAGCAATAACCCGGCAGGTTCGCCAAAGAGTAGGTCGCAGTTTCATGGTTCCTCATTGTTCCATACCTTTAAAGGTATGGGAATATATCAGTAGTTTTATCATGTAACAAGCAGGAATTAAGCCTCTTATAAAAATTAATACCCCATACCTTTAAAGGTATGGGAAATTCGGTGGTGCCCTGTCCCCTGCTGGCAGGATTGAGGCGGGTTTCTGTGGCTGGGCGGGAGCATGGTTCGCGGCATCGCCCAGAAGATGGAGCTATGGGGTTTTGAGCTTCCGCTCCTGCCGCCAGCAATACAGTACGGGGACAACGAACATGGTGATGGTTTCGATGGCCATGCCACCGGTAACGGGAATGGCCATGGGAATCATGATGTCGGCACCGCGTCCGGTGGCGGTGAGGACGGGCAGCAGGGCGAGGATGGTGGTGGCGGTGGTCATGAGGCAGGGACGGATGCGCTGCTTCCCGGCTTCGAGCACGAGAGCGCGGACTTCATCCTTTGATTTGGGTTGCGCTGCCTTGAACCGCTGCACGAGGTAGGTGCACATGACGACGCCGTCGTCGGTGGCGATGCCGAAAAGGGCGAGGAAGCCGACCCATACGGCGACGCTCAGGTTGATGGGGTGGATCTGGAAGAGGTCGCGTAGGTTGGTTCCAAAGAGGGAAAGGTCGAGGAACCAGTCCTGGGCGTATAGCCCGATCAAAACGAATCCACCCGCCCATGCGACGAAGACGCCGGAAAAGACGAAAAGGGTGGTGGAGACGGATTTGAACTGCAGGTAGAGCAGCATGAAAATGATCGCCAGCGCGACGGGCAGCACAACGGAGAGGGTTTGCGTGGCGCGCACTTGGTTTTCGTAGGCACCGGCGAAGGTGTAGCTGACGCCGTCGAGAACAATCAGGTGGTCTTGCAGATATTGCCGCGCCTCTTCGACCACGTCGACTTCCGCAAAACCATCCTCTTTGCCGAAGGTGACGTAGCCGGTAAGGAAGGTGTCTTCGCTTTTGATGACCTGCGGGCCGCGGACATATTCAATCTTCGCGAGCTGCTTGAGCGGGATCTGCTTTTCGGGGTTGGCGGCCACGAGAATGTTTTCGATGGCTTCGATATCCATGCGCAGCTCGCGCGGATAGCGGACGCGGACGGGATAGCGTTTGCGGCCTTCGATGGTGACCGTGAGCGTTTTCCCGCCGAGCGCGACTTCGAGCGTTTCCTGCACGCGGCGGATGGAGAGGCCATGGCGCGCGATGGCTTCGCGGTCAATGCCGATTTCGAGATAGGGCTTGCCGACGATGCGGTCGGCCAAAACCGTGTTGGCCTTGATGGAGGGTACCTGCTTGAGCAACCCCTCGATTTCGAGCGCGGCCTGTTCGATGGTTTGCAGGTCGGGGCCGCGCACCTTGACGCCCATGGCGGCGCGCATGCCGCTGGAGAGCATCACAAGGCGGGTTTCGATCGGCTGGAGCTTGGGGGCGGAGGTGGTGCCGGGAATCCTCACGGCTTCGATGATTTCGTTCCAGATGTCGTCGGGATCCTGGATGTGGTCGCGCCATTGCCGGACGCGCTTGCCTTCGGTATCGAGGCCGTACTCGGCCTTGTAGTTGATGACGGTTTCAAACATGGAGATGGGCGCGGGGTCGAGCGCGCTTTCGACACGGCCCAACTTACCGACCACGCTTTCGACCTCGGGGACGGAGCGGATGGCCATATCCTGTTTTTGCATCACATCTAGCGCCTCACCGATGGAGGCGTGCGGCATGGTGGTGGGCATGAAGAGGAACGAGCCTTCGTCGAGTGCGGGCATGAATTCGCGCCCGAGGTTCTTCCAGACGAGGCCACCGGAAACAAGGATGGCCAACGGCAGCAACAGGAAGATTTTCTTGTAGCGCAGGCAGGCTTGCAGGATGCGGGAATAGAATTTTTGGACGAAGTGGAAGAAGAGCAGGACCAAGCCGATGACACCCACCGTGAACAAGATGTTGAGCAGCAGGTTTTGGACGTAGCCGAAGGGGCGCCAATAGGCGGCCAGCACCAGCGCAAGGATGCCCGCAAGAATCCAGGAGCCTTTGCCGGTTTTCTTTTTCTCCGGTTTGAAAAAGATGCTGGCGAGCACGGGCAGAAGGGTAAGGGCCACGGCCACGGCCGCGATGAGCGCAAAGGTTTTGGTGTAGGCCAGCGGCTTGAACAGCTTTCCTTCGGCGGCCTGCAAGGCGAAGACAGGCAGGAAGCCGACGACCGTGGTGGCGATGGCGGTGAAGACCGCGCCTGCCACTTCGTGCGAGGCGGCGAGCACCGTGTCGAGCCGGTCTTGATAGTTGTTTTGTTTCAGGTGCCTCAGAATGTTTTCGCAAAGCACGATGCCCATGTCGACCATGGTGCCGATGGCGATGGCGATGCCGGAGAGCGCGACAATGTTGGCCTCGATGCCGAAGACTTTCATGGCGATGAAGCAGATCAGCACGGAGATCGGCATGACGATGGAGATAAGGATTGCGCTGGCAAAGTGCCGGATCATCAACAGCACGACAACCATGGTGATGAGGATTTGCTGGAGCAGGGCGGTGCCGAGTGTGCCGAGGGTTTCGTGGATGAGGCCGGTGCGGTCGTAGAACGGGACAATGGCCACTTGGCTAACCGTGCCGTCGGCCAGTGTCTTGGAGGGAAGTCCCGGCGCAATCTCGGCCATCTTGGCTTTCACGTTCTGGATGGTGGAGAGCGGGTTTTCGCCGTGGCGGACAACGACCACGCCGCCGACGGCTTCGGCGCCTTCCTTGTCGAGCGCCCCGCGCCGCATGGCGGGTCCGAGGGAAACGGTGGCGACATTCTTCACGAGGATCGGAACGCCGTCGTTTTCCTTGACGACGGTGTTTTCGATGTCGGGAACCGACTCGATCTGGCCGAGCCCGCGGATGACGTATTCGACCTTGTTGATTTCGACGGTGCGCGCGCCGATGTCCATGTTGGAATCCCTGACGGCGTTAAAAACCTGCTGGAGCGTAACGCCGTAGGTGCGCATGGCGTCGGGGTCGACATCGATCTGGTATTCCTTCACGAAGCCGCCGATGGAGGCGACCTCGGCAACGCCTCCGGCCGAGGCAAGGGCATAGCGCACCTGCCAGTCCTGGATGGAGCGCAGTTCGCCGAGATCCCATCCACCGGCCGGGTTGCCGTCGGGATCGCGCCCTTCGAGGGTGTACCAGAAAACCTGCCCAAGCGCGGTGGCGTCGGGGCCGAGCGTGGGTTCCACGCCTCCGGGCAGGGTGCCGGCCGGCAGGCTGGCGAGTTTTTCGAGGATGCGCGAGCGCGACCAGTAGAATTCGATATCGTCCTCGAAAATGACGTAGATGGTGGAGAAGCCGAACATGGAGTAGCTGCGGACGGTCTTGATGCCGGGCATGCCGAGCAGGGCGGTGGTGAGCGGATACGTAATCTGGTCCTCGACATCCTGCGGCGAGCGCCCCGCCCATTCGGTGAAGACGATCTGCTGGTTTTCCCCAATGTTGGGAATCGCATCGACGGCGACGGGGTCGCGGGAGAGGAATCCAAGATTCCAGTCGAACGGCGCAACACGCAGCCCCTGCAAGACGATGATCGCCAGCAGGAGGAAGACAATCAGCGGATTGCGCAGGCACCAGCCGATCAGTCGGCCGCTTGGGGAGTTTTCACTCATTTCAAATCTTCCTTTGTCTGTTCAAGCTGAATGTTTTCGGCGCGCATTTGATCGAGATGCTTTTCGGGATCTTCCATGAATGTGGAGTCGCACCCGGCGCAGCAGAAGTAGATGCGTTGCCCTTGGTAGTCGGCATAGACCTCCTTGTTGACCGGGTTACCCATGATCGGGCATAGGGTTTGGGGTCTCATCTCCATGCTCTCTACACTCATCATGCCGGGCTTGGCCTGGATCTGGATTTCGCTGTCGATCTTGAATGCGCCCTTGGAGACGACCATATCGCCTTCGGCGAGGCCGGACTTGACGATGTAGTAGTCGCCAGCACGGCGGCCGAGTTCGATTTTGCGCGGAAGATAGACGCCCTCCTGTGTTTCAAGATAGACGACGGCGCGCTTTCCGGTGAGCAGGGCAGCGGAGGCGGGAACGACAAGCGGCGGGGTATCGCCGCCAACCCGTGCCTGCACCGTGGCGCGGACAAACATGCCGGGTTTCAGCCGTCCATCGGAATTGGGCATATCGATGCGGGCCTTGGCGGTGCGGGTCTGCCCGTCGATGATTGGATCGATGAAGGCGATGGTTCCTTCGAGGGGTTCGCCGGGATAGGCTTCCGTTGAAATGGCGACGGGCTGGCCAACCTGAAGCAGGGCCAGATCGGATTCGTAGGCATCAAGAACGATCCAGACACTGGAAAGGTCGGCAATGGTATAGATGGGTGTCCCGGTCTGCACATACATACCCTCCACGCCGGTTTTTTTGACGACAACTCCGGTTGCGGGGGAGTAGAGCATCAGCTGGTCGCTGGGTTGCTTGGATTTCTCAAGGGAAGCGATCTGCTCTTCCATTAGCCCGTAGAGCAGCAGCTTGTCGCGGGCGATTTCGTGGAGAGGTCCCGAGCCTTTCGCTTGAATGAGTTCCTGTTGGGCGGCGAGCAGTTCAGGGCTGTAAAGCTCGACGAGATGATCGCCCTTGCGGACGGGCATGCCGGTGTAGTCGACGTAGAGCCGGTCGAGGCGTCCGGGTACGCGGGCGGTGATGGCGGCAAGTCGGGTTTCATCATATTCGATCTTGCCGGTGAGGCGTATTTCGGTTTCGACGAAGCGGCGCTCGACCGCGCTGGTTTCCACCTCGGCCAATTTGCGGGCGTGTTCGGAAAGATGAAGTTCGTGCGCGTGGCCGGAACCCGCCGTCGCGTTTTCGGAAACGGGAATGAGATCCATGAAGCAGATCGGGCACTTGCCCGGCTCAGGGTGCTGAACCTGCGGGTGCATCGAGCAGGTCCAGAATTTCGGCTGTGCCTCTTCTTTGGCCGAGGGGGTGAGGGGGTGCGGGGGAGAGGGGGAGAAGAAACCCCGGAGGACGAAGCCCGCGGCCAATGCGACGACGATGAGAATCCATGGGAGTTTATTCTTCATGATTCAGCTCCTTTCCGATGAGCATTTCGATTTTTGCGAGATGGATTTGGCTGTCGGCTTGGGCGCGTGCGAGTTCGAGCTGGTAGCGCAGGATCGAGCGCTGGGTGTCGATCAGGTCGAGATAGCCGGCTTTGCCGGAACGGTAGTCGGTTTCGTTGAGTTCGAGCAGTTTCCCGGTCTGGGGCAGGATGGTATCGCGGTAGAGTGCAATCTTCCGGATCGCCTCGCGATAGTCCGCCAACGCGGATTCCAGTTCGGCCCGAAGCTCGTTGGCTTTTTGCTGGCGGGCGAAGTCGAAGGCTTCGCGCGTGTAGGTTGCGCGTCCGGCATCGGCTTTGTATTTCCCGCGCCAGAGCGGAAGGCTGACGCCGATGCCCGCCATCCATGCATCCTTCCCGCTGTCATTCACGGGTGTCGAAGCGTCGCCAATGCCGATCCATTCGATGCCAAGCGTGATGTCGGGAAGGCCGTTTTTCCGCGCGGCCCTGATATCGGCTTCGGCACCGGCCTGTTCATGCCGCAGGGCAAGCAGGCCGGGATTGGTTTCCAGGGAACGGAGCGCTCCGGCATCGATGGAGCGGGACTCGAGGTTGTGGATCGGCGGAATGGGGAATTTGGCATCGCGGTTGAGCGCGGCGTTGAGTTTGGAGTTTATCGGCACCCTTTTTTCGTCGAGTGTTTGGAGCCGTTCTTCGAGCCGGGCGCGTTCGAGTTGGGTTTTGATGACTTCCGAGGCGGAGGCTCCGGCGCGCACGCGGCTTTCGGCCACGCGCTCGATGTTTTCCAATAGTTGGATGTGTTGCTTGGCCAGCTCGGTTTCGCGATGGAGAAGCCAGCATTCGGCATAGGCGCGGCGTACGTCGTAGGCCAATTTCAGCAGGGTGGATCGGTATTGCTCGTAGGCGCTATCGGCGCGGGCGAGCTGGGCCTTTTGCCTGGCATCCAGTTTTCCAAACCATGGAAATTGCTGGGAGATGCCCGCCTTTTGCTCCTGTGGGCCGATGCGGGTTTCGACCGATTCGATGAAATAGCTGTAGGTCAGTCTGGGGTCGGGCAGGGCCTTGACCACATCGGCCTTGCTGAGTTCCGCCTGCCAGCGGTTGTAGGCCGCCTGTACGCCGGGGTTGTTTTCCTTGGCGTGCTCCAGGAAATCATTATAGGTGCCAAGCTCCGCTCCTGCGGGAATGATGGCCACGAAAAGGCACAAGAGACATAAAAACCCTACCGGTCGAAATAAAAAGAATTCGCGTCTATTGGGCCACTTGCAAATCCTTGGCCAAGCCCGCAACGGTGTAGCGCGTGCTTCCATTCCGATGGAGCACGCCCCGTTCGGGCAGAAAACGTTGCGCGGAAAGCGCGCTCCCGCAGACGGGAAGCACGCACCACACCGATGAGGGGTTTTGCAAGCGGCTCTATTTGCGTCTATTCGCGCTTTCATTTTCCCATCCTTTTGATGACGGTCATGATTTCCCCAAGCTTTTCGTCGATGTCCGCCTCGTCCTGTGCAACGAGAGCGTCGGCGACGCAGTGCTTGAGATGTTTTTCAAGGATGATTTTGCTGACGGATTGTAGCGCCGAGCGCGCGGCCTGGATCTGGGTAATGATATCGATGCAGTATTCGCCCTCGTCGATCATGCGCTTAACGCCCTTGATCTGCCCCTCGATGCGCGAGAGGCGTGCTGTGTTTTCCGGGTGCGTTGTGGCATGGTCTTTCATTGTTTTTCTCCATGGTTCAGCAGGGTAGATACCCTCGAGGGGTATGGTGTTCAAATTAAACATGACAAAAATGGTAATATAATATGTGAATATAGCGTGCGCATTTCATTTGGGGATAGGCGAGCTTTTTGCGGGGTTTATGGATTTGTATCGGGTGCGGAGAACGGGTAGAAAGGCCATTCTGTTTTGGCAACTGGAGGTTGCCGGGTGTCGGTTAACGGTTATCCGTTATCAGGGAAGAATTCCTCCGATAACCATTAACGAGTAACTGATAACGATAAAAGCGGAGCTTTTATGAGAATACTTTCGGGCATACAGCCTTCGGGCAAGTTGCATATCGGCAACTATTTTGGGATGATGAAACCGGCGATCGAGTTACAGGAGCAGGGCGAGGCCTACCTGTTCATCGCAAACTACCACGCCATGACGACGGTGCAGGATCCCGCCGCGCTGCGGCAGATGACGACGGATGTGGCGCTGGACTTCCTCGCGTGCGGGATTGATCCGGAAAAGACAGCGTTCTATCGCCAATCCGATGTGCCGGAGGTGCATGAGCTGGCATGGCTGCTTTCGACGCTCTGTCCGATGGGGCTACTGGAGCGTTGCCATTCCTACAAGGACAAGGTTGCAAAAGGCATTGCGGCATCGCACGGCCTGTTTGCCTATCCGGTGCTGATGGCGGCCGATATCCTGGCGGTCAACTCCAACGTGGTGCCGGTGGGGCGCGACCAGAAACAGCACGTCGAAGTAACGCGCGATCTGGCGATCCGCTTCAACAATGCCTTTGGCGAGGTGTTCACCATTCCCGAACCCTCCATTCGCGAACACGTGGCGGTGGTGCCGGGCATCGACGGGCAGAAGATGTCGAAGTCGTACGACAATACCATTGAAATCTTCAACGAAGGCAAGCCGCTGAAGAAGCGGGTGATGAAAATCGTGACCGACAGCAAGGAGCTGGAAGATCCGAAGGATCCAGATATCTGCAATGTCTGTGCGCTCTACAAGCTTTTCGCCACGGAAGAGGAACTGGCCGACATGGCGGAACGCTACCGGGCCGGTGGCATGGGATATGGGACGGCCAAGAAGGAACTGCTCGAAAAGATCAACGGGCATTTTGCCCCCATGCGCGAAAGGCGCCGCGAATTGGCCGAAGACATGGATTATGTAAACGATGTATTGCGCCAAGGTGCGGAGAGGGCTTCGGCGCTCGCACGCGAAACGCTCCAGAAGGCGCGCCAGGCCGTGGGGCTTGAATGATTGAATGTAGCATGGGCTTCCAGCCCATGTTCACGGGCAGGATGCCCGTGCTACGTTCCGGGAAATTTATAGGATTGTGTCTAGCCAAATGGAACTGATTAAAGACGACTACAAGGTCATGCTCGAGGTTTTCGAGGGGCCGCTGGATCTGCTTTTGTACCTGATCAAAAAGGATGAGGTGGATATCTATGATATTCCGATCGGGCGGGTTACCGACCAGTACATGGAATATTTGCGGTTGATGAAGGTACTCGACCTGAATATCGCGGGCGACTTCATCGTAATGTCGGCGACGCTAATGTTGATCAAGAGCCGCATGCTGCTACCAGTGGAGGATCGTCCGGACATGACGGACGAAGAGGAGGAGGATCCGCGCTGGGATCTGGTGCGCCAACTGGTGGAATACAAGAAGTTCAAGGATGCCGCCGACCATCTCGAGGATCTTGAACTGCACATGGAAAACGTGTTTGGCCGCGAGAGCGAGCACGTCGAGCTGGGTGCGCCGCCGGATGTGGATCTGCGCGATGCGAGCATCTTCGATCTAATCTCGTCGCTGAACGAGGCGCTGGGCCGCGTGCAGGAGGAAGACCTTCAGGAAATCTTTGCGGAGGAACACACCGTTTCGCAAAAGGTGACCTACATCGTCGAAAACCTGAAAATCGCGAAGCGGCTGAGCATTACCGATTTATTCACGGGCATGAACTCGCGGCAGGAGATTGTCTGCACTTTCCTCGCCGTGCTCGAACTGATAAAGCTAAACCGGATCGCGGCGGTGCAGGACGACCATTTTGGCGATATTGTCGTGGAACCGCGCGAGCCGGAGAAAAACGAGATCGAGGCACCCGAGGAAGTGCTGGTGGTCGAAGGGGAACTTCTCTAAAGCGGATGTGCGATAATGAACCACGAAATACACGAACCACACGAAAAACAAATCAATAATAATCCAAAGAAATGCTTTCGTGTGTTTGGTGTATTTCGTGGTTGAAAATATTCCATCAGAGAAGGTTGAGGATGGTTTGTTTAGGAATGTATTTTGGATGGAATTTGAGTGGAGAGAGGGATGAGCGAAAGCACGGTTGATGTACTTCCAGAACTAAAACAGATTGTCGGGGCGTTGTTGTTTGCGGCAAGGGAGCCGCTGAGCATCAAGCGCATGCGCAAGGCGATGATCGAGACCGGGAATGGTTTTGCCGGGCCGTACGAGCAGTATGCCAAGGCGACCGATTCGCAGATCGAAGGTGCGCTGGAGGAGCTTCAGGAGGATTTGGAGAAGGCGAAGCTGGGGCTGGGCGTAGCAAAGGTGGCCGAAGCCTACCGCTTGCAGAACGATGCCGCCTGCGGCCCGTTTGTTCGCGCGTTGCTCGAAAAGAACCAGACGATGCGCCTCTCCAAGCCGTCGCTCGAAACACTGGCGATCGTGGCCTACCGCCAGCCCTGCCTGCGCTCGGAGATCG
The DNA here is from genome assembly GCA_039715135.1 of Verrucomicrobiota bacterium. Classification (GTDB taxonomy): domain Bacteria; phylum Verrucomicrobiota; class Kiritimatiellia; order Kiritimatiellales; family Pontiellaceae; genus Pontiella. Next base: position 1,709 of record JBDLHZ010000024.1, on the reverse strand, counting down.
AGGAGGTGCGCGGCGTTTCGGTGGATGGCGTGCTGCGCAAGCTGATCGACATGCAGCTGGTGCGCGTGGTGCGTCGCAGCGAACTACCGGGACGACCATGGCTGTTCGGCACCACGCAAAAGTTTCTGGAGCACTTCGGCATCAACACCATCGACGACCTGCCCGGCAGCTCGGAGCTGAAGCGTGCCCTGCCGGCGGAGGGCAAAAAGCAGAGCACCGAAACCTTCCCGGAAATGGAGGAGGAGCTCGGCAAGGAAACGGATGAAGCGGAAGCGGTCGAGGAGGAATCCGTCGCCGCGCTCGACGAGGAAATCAATGCCTCGGAAGAGGCGATCGGGAAAGACGAACCACAGATGAACACAGATGGACACTGATGTTTTTGTCCACAGATTTCGCAGATTGCTTGGATTAAAATCTGTGAATATCTGTGTAATCTGTGGATCTAGATAGTTTGGGGAGGAAATCATGGGTTTAGATAATCTGAGAAAACAAATCGATTCGCTCGACTCCGAAATCGTGCGCCTTTTGAACGAGCGCATCAACGTGGTTTTGAACATTGGCGAGGAAAAGAAGAAGGCTGGAGAGGAAATCTACGTGCCTTCCCGCGAGCGAGCCGTCTTCGAAAAGATCAAATCGTTGAACGAGGGGCCGCTCCCGGACGAGTCGGCCCATGCGATCTACCGCGAAATCATGTCGGCCGCATTGGCGCTTGAAACCGAGATGAAGATTGCCTACCTCGGTCCCGAAGCGACCTTCACGCACCAGGCCGCGCGCGGCAAATTCGGTGTGAGCGTCGACTATATCCCCACCAGCACCATCAGCGAGGTGTTCGACCGCGTGCAAAACCGCTCCGCCGACTATGGCGTGGTGCCCGTCGAAAACTCGACCGAGGGTGCCGTTACGCACACCTTCGACCAGTTTGCCACCACCCCGCTCAAGATCTGCGCGGAAATCTACCTGCCCATTTCGCTGACCCTGCTGGCGAGGCAGCCAAAAGAGGAAACCAATCTCGTTTTCAGCAAGCAGGAGGTCTTTGGGCAGTGCCGCAGCTGGCTCAACGCCAACATGCCCAGCGCCAAGCTTTCGCCGGTGGAAAGCACCACCAAGGCCGTGCAGCTCGCGCTCGAAACACCCGGCTCGGCCGCCATCGCCAGCGTCATGGCCAGCGACTTGTACGACATCGAAGTACTCGCCGAAAACATCCAGGACATGCAGGGCAACACCACCCGCTTCCTCGTCATCGGCCAGAGCCACGGCCTTGCCACCGGCAACGACAAAACCTCCATCGTATTCGGCGTCAAGCACAAGGTCGGAGCGCTCTACGACGCGCTCTCCGTCTTCAAGACCGACAACATCAACATGACCAAGATCGAGTCGCGCCCCAGCCGCAACAAGGCATGGGAATACTGGTTCTTCGTCGATATCGACGGCCATGTCGAAGATCCCGAAGTCGCCCGAGCCCTCGAAGAGCTACAGGAACACTGCACCCTCATGACCATCCTCGGTTCCTATCCGAAGGCCGAAGTTTAGTTTATTGTTGGAAAAGGTGTTTATTAGGATTTGACAGTATCAAGAGGGGCGGACTATGTTCCGCGGTGTTATGAAAAACAAATTCAACAACCTGTTGCTAGGCTTGCTACTCGCTGGGAATGATCCTGCGGAGACCGTTTGCCTATAGGTTGCTGATTCGACCGATTTGATAAACCTCC
>JBDLHZ010000023.1:0-14612 GCA_039715135.1 Verrucomicrobiota bacterium | reverse complement strand
GAATAAACTTATAATCCATTTTTTCATTCTATTTCCTTTTTTAGTTATTCCAACAGTGTATTAGACCGATTCCATATTTCGTTGGTGGAAAATTGCCTAATACGCCCGTTTTATTGGTTCAAATGGCTTTTCCCTTCCGGGATAGGCCGATTCCGCTTTTTACCTGAAATTGCCGCTTCCATATAACCCAATATGCATGGAATCGGCCTATCCCGGAATCAATTCACGAAAAACATTGCAAACCAGTCCATGAATTGCAATACCATTCTGTGAAAACAAGTCTTGGGTAAATCAGTAATGAGCTGGATGGATCAATATCGAATTATTCTTGGAAACAAAGGGGTTTCGCAAAAACATGCCCCATGGTACATGCGCCGGGCGGAGGAGTTCATGCGGTATGCGGGCTATACCGATCCGCAGGGGCTCGACCGCGAGGTCGTGGAGAAATACCTAGCCGAGTTAGGCCGACAAAACCGGCTGGAAGATTGGCAGTTTCGGCAGGTGGCCGATGCTATGCGGATTCTGACGGAGGATCTGGCGAAGCACGCCTGGGCGAAGGAGATCGATTGGCCGTTCTGGCGCGGGACTCGAAAAGAAGTCGACAAGGATCACGCGACGTTGTATCGGGAAGGGCGTGAGTCGAAGGCGGATTTTTCGCGCTACAACATGGATGAGCATGCGGCCGCTCCAGAGGGGATGAAGGATACTTTGGAGCGGATCCGCAATGTCATCCGCCGGAAGAACTATTCGGTGCGTACGGAGCAGACCTATTTGCTGTGGTGCGGAAAGTTCCTTCGGTTCCATTCCTGCGGGTCGCCGAAAGCCCTCTCTGCGGATTCCGTGAAGGCGTATCTGGCCTATCTGGCGTTGAAGCGGCATGTGGCGGTAAGCACGCAGAAACAGGCACTGAACAGTGTGATGTTCATGTTCAAGCAGGTATTTGGGATGGAGCTGGGCGATTTCAGCGATTTTACGCGTTCGAAGCGGCCGCAGCGGCTTCCCGTGGTGCTGGGCGTGGAGGAAGTCCGGAAGGTACTTGCGCAAATGCAGGGCGCACAGGCACTCATGTCGGGCTTGATGTATGGAGCCGGCATGCGGTTGATGGAGTGTCTTCGCCTGCGGGTGCAGGATGTGGATTTCGGCTATGGCCAGATTGTGGTGAGGGACGGCAAGGGCGGCAAGGACCGGGTGGTGCCGCTGCCCGAACGCTATGTGCCGCATTTGAAGAAGCAGGTGGAACTGGTGGAAAAACTGCATCTGAAGGATTTGAATGCCGGCTTTGGGGAGGTTTTCGTGCCTTCATCCGTTGCGAACAAGCAACCCAAGGCGGCATGGGAGCTGAAGTGGCAATATTTGTTTCCCGCTTCCAAATTGTCGGTGGATAGAAGAAGCGGCAAGACCCGTCGCCACCATGCGCACGAATCGTCCGTGCAAAAGGCGGTGAAGCGCGCTGCCGCGGAAGCGGGAATCATGAAGCGGGTGACATGCCATACGTTGCGCCACTCGTTTGCAACGCATTTGCTGGAGGGCGGTGCGGATATCCGCACCGTGCAGGAGCTACTGGGCCATGCGGATGTTTCGACCACGATGATCTATACCCACGTGATGAACCGTCCGGGACTGTCGGTGCGCAGTCCGGCCGATTTGTTGTAGTGCAAGTGGCGATCCCGCTTCGTTGAAGCTTCGCAGGACAAGTGCGGAATGCGGCGCAGGCATTATTCGATCTTTCCTGTCCACAGATTATCGCAGATAAAAGGATATCTGACTTCTGACCCCTGACTTCTGATTTCTGAATAAATTCAGCCCCGGTTGCCGGAGGCCTTGACGAGGGCGAAGAAGCGGTCTTCATATTTTTCCCAAAGACCGTTTTGCTTGAGCCGGTCGGCCAGTGCATTGATCTTCAATGGATCGCGCGAGGCTTCGAGGAATCCGTGTTCAATGCTTTCGGCCAGGCTGTTTTTCCGAACCGTGGCTTGCTGGCGGATATCCTGGATGTTGCCTTTGACCGAACCCTGCACCAGCTCGACCATGAGCTTGAGCAGGCAGACCTCCCAGGGGGAATCGACTCCGATGAGGATTGCGCTGAGCGGATCATCCTTTGCCGCGACCTCCGCCTTGACCCGATCCATGACGTTGTCGAGCCGGTCGGTGACAACGTATTCCTTGATTTCCTGTTTCTGGAGGCGGAAGCCATATTGGAGGATCTTGAGGTCGCCGCCGTGCTGCGCCAGCCAGTCGGCATATTGTTCGGCTTCTTCCCCGAAATCCTCGAGATCCATCTGGCCGAGCGACTGCGGGGTAATGATCTCCGGCTTGAGCGCCTTGAGGTGGCCTTCGCGGATGCGCACCTTGTCGATGCTGTCCATCAATTCGCAAACCAAATGATAGTTCACGACGGTGTCGCCAAAGGTTTCAAGGCGGCTGGTCGGGGCCGCCACCAGTTCGGTATTGTTCACCGCGTACCAAAAATCGAATTGTTGTTTTTTGTCCATGACTTTGGGATTCGAGATGCGCGATACGTGATGCGGGATTTTCCGAACTGCTGGTTTTTGTGTGGATTTTTGTCCCGTATCTCGAAACTCGTATCGCGCATCTCTCCTTATTTCAGTTCCTTCTCTTGATCCTGGTAGTCGGCGAATTTCATCGAGACCACTTTGGACACCCCGCGCGTCTGCATGGTCACGCCGTAGATCACGTCGGCGGCCGCAATGGTCTGGCGGCTGTGGGTGATGATGATGAACTGCGACTGCAAAAGGAATTCCTTGAGGGTGTCGACGAAGCGGTTGATGTTGGCGTCGTCGAGCGCGGCGTCCAGCTCGTCGAGCACGCAGAACGGGCTGGGCTTGACGATGAAGAGCGAGAAGAGCAGGGCGACCGCGGTCATCGTGCGCTCGCCACCGGAGAGCAGCGAGATGGTCTGCAGTTTCTTGCCGGGCGGGCGGGCGATGATCTCGATGCCGGATTCAAGCACATCCTCGTCGTCGGTCAATACCAGCTTGGCCGCCCCTCCGCCGAAGAGTTTCTTGAACATGACCTGGAAGCTCTCGTTCACCTGGTCGAATGTTGTCTTGAACATTTCGGTGGTGGTGGCGTTGATCGTCTTGATCATGTCGAGCAGTTGCTGCTTGGCGGCGAGCAGGTCGTCCTGCTGCTTGTTCAGGAAGGCAAAGCGTTCTTCGAGTTCGGCGTGCTCCTCGATGGCCACGAGGTTGACCGGCCCCATGGCATCGAGCTTGGCCTGGATTTCGGCGACGCGCGTTTCGATGGTTTCGCGTTCGGGCACCTCGTCGTTTTCCCAGCGCGGGGCTTCGGCCTCGGCCAGCTCCTCCACAGTGATGTGGTAGGCACCGGTAACCCGCTCCAGCGCATTGTCGTAGCGCATGGTGTATTCGGCGCGCTCGACCTCGAACTTGGACTTCTTGTTGAGTTCGCCCTCCATGGAGTCGCGCAGTCCACGCAAGCGGTTCTCGGCGGTGGTGAGGGTACGGATGGTCTCCTCGCGCCGGGCGCGCTCATTTTCAAGGCTCTGGGCGGTTTCCTGCAGGCGTTGTTCAAGGGGTTCGATCTTGGCGGTTTCCTCCGCGATCGAGGTTTTGAGGCCATCGATGCGCTGGTTGTAGGAATCGACCCCCGTGGTGCGCTCCGCGATCAACTCGTCGAGTTCGCGGATGCGCGCCTCCATCGGCTGCTTGCGGGTGATGAGATGTTCCAGCGCCTGCGATTTTTGCGAGTAGACAATACGATGTTCGGAGGTGATGGCGAGAGTGTCGGACCGGTGTTCCTCGGTCTTGGTCAACGCCGTGGTCTGCTCGGCAATCTGCGTGCGGATATTGGCTTGGCGGTCGCGCGCCTCCTTCAGCTCGGTGGCCAGGCGCGCGCGTAGTTCGACGCCCTTGTTTTCGCTCTCGGCGAGGTTGTTGAATTCAAAGGCGACGGTTTCGACGCGTTCGCGCGCGGAAGCGGTTTCGCGCACGATGACCTGGCGTTCGCCCTCCTTCAGGGCTAGTTCGCGGCGGAACTCCTCGAGAGCCTGGCGGGCTTGGGCGAGGGCATCGGCCATACCGGACTCCTCGCCCCGGAGGGTTTCGAGGGTTTCCTCCAGCCGCTGGGTTTCGGCATCGAGCTTGCCGATCTCTCCCTGCAGCTGTTCGCGCAGCTGATGGCGGGCGAGGGGGCTTTTGTCCTCGGTGCCGGGCATCCAGAGTTCGGAGGTTCCGTTGCCGGCAACGACGGTGCCGTTCTGCGAGACCACGACGGTGTCGGCGGAAAGGATGTCGGGAATCTCCAGTTCGGAACCCACCACGCGGACGTTCCAGAAGAGGCGGCGCACGAGCGGAGCGACGGCATCGTCGAAGGCCATGCAATCGAGCAATCCCTTGCCGACGGGCGACGAGGTTTCGAGCGGGGCTTCCTCTTTCGCGGCGGCAACGCTCAGCAGCCGTGCGCTACCCGCCTCCTGTTCGCGCAACCAGTCGAGGGCTTTGCGCGCATAGGCCTCGTCCTTGACGACGATGGCATCGATGCACGGGCGGAGGATGGCTTCGAGCGCAGTCTGGTATTCGGGCGATGCCTTGAGTTGCTCGGCCAGCGGGCCGAGGATGCCATCGCGGCCGGGCGTAAAGTCGTTGGGCGGATCGAGCAGCATTTGCGCGCCGGGGGGATAGCCTTCCTGGCGGGCTTCGCCGCCGGAGAGCATTTCGAACTGTGCGCGCTTGGCGGCCGCCGTCTTTTGGATTTCGTTCAGCGCCTTTTCCTGCCCGGAGATCAACCCTTTCCTTTCGCTGCGCTTGCCGTCCAGGGCGGCGAGCGTTTCCTCCTGCCCCGCGACCTTGGCAATGAGGTCGCCGACCTGGACATCCATTTCCTGCTGATGCTCGAGGAAGGCGTTGAGCGAACGCTCCAGTTCGGCCTTTTCGGTGGAGAGGCGCTCCTTCTTGAGCATGGAGGAGCGGTCGCGCGCGTCCAGCTCGTTGAGTTCGTTCTGCATCGTGGAGGCCTTGCTGTCGAGTGCGACCGACTCGTTGCGCAGGTCGTTGAGCTGCGAACGGGTGGCGTTCATTTGGTCTTCGGCCTCCTTCTGCACCAGCATGACGCGGTCTAGCTCGGCCTTGGCATCGGCCTTTCCCTGCTCGGAGACGGTCATTTCGGAAATGATCCTGTCGAGTTCACCGCGATGGGTTTCGAGCCGGCCACGGGCCTCTTCCGTCTCCTGTGTATTGCGCTGGGCCAGGGTGGAGAGTTCCGCGATGCGGTCGGTGTTCATCGTGATCAAGTGCCGCGTGCGTTCGAGTTCGCTCTTGGTGGCGGAGGCCTGCTCCATGGCCTGGGAGATGGTTTCCTCCAATCGGGTCAGCGCCCCCCGTGAGGATTCGGCCTCGGCCTCGGCGGATTCGACCTGCTCGTGCAGTTCGCGAACCTTGTGTTCGAGGGCTTGCAGCTCGTTGGCGAGTTCATCGGTCTTCTGCGTGTATTCGCCGAGCCTTTCGCGGGTGACATAGAGGTCGAGTCCGCGCACTTCGTCGGCGAGCTCCTTGTAGCGCCGGGCCTTGCCGGCCTGCCGCTGGAGCGAGATGATCTGGCGCTTGACCTCGCGGACAACGTCGGCGAGGCGCAGCAGGTTGGCTTCGGTATGCTCCAGCTTGCGCAGCGCCTCCTTTTTGTCGGCCTTGTATTTGGTAATGCCGCTGGCCTCTTCGAAGACGGTGCGGCGGTCCTCCGGGCGCGAACTGAGGATCTGGTCGATCTTGCCCTGTTCGAGGATGGAGTAGGAGTCGGTGCCGATGCCGGTATCCATGAACAGCCGCTGGATATCCTTGAGGCGGCAGGCCTTGCGGTTGATGAAATAGCCGCTTTCCCCGGAACGGAAGACGCGCCGGGCCACGCAGACCTCGTCGTATTCAATGCCGAGAAGTTCGGTGCAATCCGCCAGCGTGATGCTCACCTCGGCCATGCCGAGCGGTTTTTGCGAGTCGGTTCCATTGAAGATGATGTCTTCCATCTTCGCGCCGCGCAACGCCCGTGCGCGCTGCTCGCCGAGCACCCAGCGGACCGCGTCGGAAACATTGCTTTTCCCGCAGCCGTTCGGCCCCACGATGGCGGTCATTCCCGGCTCGAACTCGAGCTTGGTCTTGTTCGCGAAACTCTTGAACCCTACGATGTCTAGACTTTTAAGATACACGGATTAGTTCCTTGGATTTCTCGTTTCTTGCCGTTTTACGTTTCAAAATCATACGATATCAGATGGTTGGCAATGCATTTCCGATTGCCGATTTTTGATTGATGATTTGTGGAACTCCCCGCTTCGCCAAGGCTTCGCAGGGCAAGCACCCGGCGTTGGCCTCTTCTTAACAAAGGCGTCGCAGACCCGAAAATCATCAATCATCAATCTAAAATCAAAAATCTGCTGCGAAGCCGCAACAGGCTCCCCTAAAAAAATGATCGCGGACACTAGCACAGGAGCGGTCGCCGATGAAAACCGAATTTCCACAGAATTCCGGTTTCCTCGCATCGCATGGTTTGCCGGGCGTTGTTGGCGGTTCTTTCTTTCATATATTGGCTTGAATTGGATTGAGACGGAAGATAGCCTGTTCTGGTTAGTGCGTTTTGCGTTCTGGATCTATGGGTTTTGAGACGGGGGTTTTCCAACCATCCTGTTTGCTTTTGGTGACTAGTGTATTCGAGGGGTGCTTTATGATGTTTGGTTTTCGTTCATACAGGAGTTCGGTGCTGCTTTTCCTGCTGCTGGCCTCGTTTGCGGCCGTCCCTGCCTTTGCCCAGGATTATTCTTCGATGGGAATTTCCCCCCTTGTGAGGATTGCCGGCATGTTGCTGGAGCGCGGCGAATACAGCGAAGCGATCCCTGCCCTTGAAGAACTGATTGTCCGCACGGAGGAGTTGACCACGGCCGATGGGCGCGAAACCCTCCAGAACGCCCGCTTCCAGCTGGGGCGCGCACTCTTCCAGATCGGCAAGAGCGCGGCGGGCATGAAGGTAATCGAGGAATATCTCGCGGAAGAGCCGCGCGACAACGAGCGCCTTGCGTTGCGCTTGATGGCCCAGGGCCATCTGGATGCCCAGGATTGGGAAAAGGTTGCCGAGATTGCCGGGCGGTTGCTCGATATACCGAAGCTGGGAAAGGACGACCTCCTGAATGCCAACTTGTTGTACGGACAGGCGCGGTTCCGGCAGGAAATGTGGGCGGACTGCATCAAGCCGCTCGGCTACGTTGTCAAAAACACCAAAAACGAGAAGATCCGCCAGTCCAGCCAGATCATGACGGTGCGCGCACTGGTGGAGGCCGGGCAATGGAACAATTTGTTCGGGCTGGTCCGCTCCATCTACCGCACCGATGCCAAATACGACATCACATTGAACATAACGCTTATGCTTGCCGGCAAAACCCTGTTTGACGATGCGGGGGAAAAGGAGGCGGAAGAGGCGAAGGATGATTATCTGAACGCCCTGTTCCTCTACCGCATGGTGCTGCCGCGCGGGGAGTTGATCGGTTTTGCGGACAAGCGTATGGCCGGGCTTTCGGCGGATTTGGCAAAGAAGACCAAGGCCGGTGCCAAGGGCGTGGAGGAGCTTCAGGAGGAGATCGATGGCATCAAGGCATCGCTGGCCACCTTGAAGGAACTACCACCCTACGAAGACGAAGTGACCTTTCGGATCGGCCAGATCTATGCCGAGGTGAAGCGCTATTGGGAAGGCTATGTGCTCTTTGACAGCCTCTATGAAAGGGATCGCAACAGCGATATCGGCGAGGCCTCGATCCTCCAGTCGGTGCTGGTTCTCTACGACGTGGGGGAAACCGATCGCGCCGAGGAGCGCATCATGCGCTATCTCGACGAAAAGCCGGACGGGCAGTATGCGCGCACGCTACTCTTGAAAATGATGCGCTACAACCTCCTCAACGGAAATCTCGACAAGGTGGCCCAGCTTCAGGAATGCATAGAGAAAATCTCTGATTCGACGGATAGCGATGAGCAAATGATGGAGGCTGACCTGTACTATATGCAGGCCTTTGGCTTTTTCCAGAGCAAGGATTTCAAGCTTGCCGGTGAGCAGTTCGGGGTGATCATCGACGGCTATCCAGCCAGTTCGTCGTGGCTGGATTCCATCTATTTCCGCGGCATGACCTACATGATGCAGGGCGACTACGCCAATGCCATGCTCGACTTCATGAGCTACCAGGAAAGCGGCGAGGACGGGGACCACTATGGCGCCGCCATGTTCCGCGAGGGGGTCTGCCTGTACGGCATGGAGCAGACCGTTGAGTCCGAGGAGGTGCTGAGCAAGTTTATCGAGGAGCATCCGGAGCACGAACTGGTGTCGGAGGCCTACAGCATGCGTGGCGACATCGAGGCGGCCAAGGACGGCAACGACGACCCGGAGACGGAGATCGACGAATACGATCCCCATACGCTGGACCGCGCCCTAGCCGACTACCGCAAGGCGATTGATAAATACTATTCCCCCCTGGAGGAGAGAGACAAAAAAACCATTAACTCGCAGGCCGCCTATGCGGCGTTCCAGTCGGCCAAGGTCTACAAGCTTGAATTCAAATGGCAGGAAATCATCGACCTGATGAACTACTACATGAATCTGCTCGGCGAAAAGGCCGATGTGGCGCAGGCCGTGTTCTGGATCGGGCAGTCCCAGATCGAACTGGGGCAGGTGGACGAAGCCGTTGCCGCCTACCTCGATGCCATCGAGCGTTTCGGGAACGAGCCGGAGCAGGCGGGGATCGACAAGATTGTGCTCGAACTCGTCAAGATCGCCAACCAGCACCTTTCCGAAGAGGCTTGCCAGGCCCTGACGGTGAAGATCGGCCTTAAATTGAAATCGGTCGAGGAAGCCGCCGTCGTCCTGCGGTTGCGGCTACGCGTTGCCAAGGCGCATCTGGAGGGCGGGGAGGCCGCATCGGCCTTGGGTGCCGAACTGCTCGCCGGGCGGCAGGAGCTTGCCGCCACCTCTCCGATTTCCCTGGCGCTCATGTGCGATGCTGCGGTAGCGGCGGGCGACTCCGAGCAGATGGGCCGACTCTACGACTATTTCCTTGCGAACTTCGAGGAATCCGACGAACTCTGGCACGCGCATCGCGCCAAGACATTCCAGTTGCTGGGCAAAGAGGACTATCTTGGTGTGTTGAAAACCATCGACCAGGCGCAAGGCATGTTCGGGGCGGAGGCCTACATGGGCTGGGCGCAAATCTCCAAGGCCGACACACTCTACAAGCTGGGGGAATACGCCGATGCGGAAGAGGCATACAATATGATCATGTCGGTTCCCGACTGGAGAGGGGGACTCTACGCCGAGGCGCATTGCGGAATGGCCCGCTGCCACCTTGCCCAGAAGGATTTTGAAAAGGCGCATGCCTACTTCCAGCGCACCTATATGCTGTTCAAGGTCTACGACGACGGGAAATGGGCGGCGGATGGCTATTTGGGCGCGGCGGACTGCCTGGTTAGGCTGGGAAGGCCCGCGGATGCCGTCAATACCTTGGATACCATGCTTGAAGACCCACACGTGAACACCCTCCCGCAGGCCGATACCGCGAGGGAAATGAAGAAAAAACATGGGGACGCATAAATGAACAAAGCGATTTTAAATTCAGCGATCGCCGGAATCCTCCTGGTCGGGGGCGTTGCGCAGGCAAAGCCGTTGCCGGCGGAATTGGTCATGGGAAACGGGCGCTCGTGGAAGGGGCAGGTTGTCAGCCGCGACGGCGATTGGATCGAGTTCAGCACGGGAACCGCCGCCGCGCCCATCCGCATCGGGGCCGGCACGATCAAGGAGCTTAGGTTCGAGGTGGAGGTAAACGCCGAAAAGATTTCGGAAATGATGGAAAACCGGGAGTTTGAGAGAATCATCGATTCGCTTTCAAGAACCCTCGATCCTTTCTCCGAGTACGGCGACATTCCCTCGAACCTGACCAAGTACAATTCCCTATTGATGGAGCTGTACTACCAAACAAAACAATACGGCGAATCGCTGGCCATTTCATCGAAAATCGCGGGAGATGACCGCAATCCAATATTGCAGGCGAAGGCGCGGGTCTACCGGGCTTTGGCGTTGATCGATTCCGGGAAGTCGGACGAGGCCAAAAGCCTGCTGGCCGAGTATGGCTGGGATCAGGAATCCACTGCCGACACCGTGCCGGAAGAACTTTATATCAAGGCCAAGCTCATGGCCATGAACGGGGAATACAGCAAGGCGATGGAAAGCGTTGCAAAAGTGATCGTGTTCCACGGCCATGACCCGGACTGGCTGCAACCGGCCGAGATGCTCTGCGCGGAAGTCTATGCCGAACTCGGCTTGTACGATTCGGCCGAGGAGGTCTGCCGCCAGATCCTGATCCTGTACAAGAATACGCCGGAGTTCGACAAGGCGAAGCAGCTGCGGGTCAAGATCGAAAAATTGCGCGCCGAGAAAAAGTTAGAGGAAAGTTTGCAATCGGAAGAAGTTTAACTGAATGGAGAGGAGCAAGAAAATGAGTAGGAAAATTATTAAATTGGTATTTTGTTTCAGCTTGGTGATGGGGCCCGTTGCCTTTGCGCAGGATGCGGCCGAGACTGCGGAGCCGCAGCAGGAACAGAAAACCACGCTTATGCAGATGATCAAGCAGGGCGGATGGGCCATGTATCCGCTAGGGCTGTTCTCGGTCCTCATGGTCTACTTCATTGTCCAGAACGCGCTTTCGTTGCGCGAGAAGACGCTCCTGCGTCCGGATATGATGCCGGACTTCATCAAGCTGATGAAGGAAAAGAAGGTGCTCGAGGCCCATACCCTCTGCAAGAAGAACGAAACCCTTTTCACCTATGTGTTCGCGGCGGGGCTGGAGCGGTGCTCCACATCGGGCGACATTGATTTCAGCAAGGTGAAGGAAGCCATCGAGGAAGCCAGCACGGAGGAAGTGACCCAGTACATGAAGGCGGTCGACTACCTTTCGATCATCGGGGCAACCGCTCCCATGCTCGGGCTGCTCGGCACGGTGTCCGGCATGATCAAGGCCTTCCAGACCATCGGGTCGAAGGGCATGGGCAAGCCGGCGGAACTCGCCGCAAACATTGGCGAGGCGCTCGTTACTACGGCGACCGGCCTGATCATCGCCATTCCCGCCATGCTGACCTACTTCTATTTCCGGAACAACTTCATCAAGTCCACCGCGACGCTCGGCCGCAATATCGGCGCTTTGCTCGATACGCTTGAATCCGGCGAGCTGCCGCTCGGCTTCGAGAGCATGGGTGGCGGAAAAGACGCCGGGGAAGCCTAGGGTTGACGTTGATCAAACCCCAGCCGGACGAGGTATGGAATGAAACTCAAAGCAATCAAAAAAGACGATGTGGAAATCGACATGGCCCCCATGATCGACATGGTGTTCCTGTTGCTTATCTTCTTCATGGTGGCTTCGGTCGTGGTGACGGAAAAGATAGATATAACGCTCCCCGAGTCCACGGCCGCCAAGGTGCCCGAAGACATTAAGGGACGCGTTGTGCTGTCGGTGGATGCAAACGGGAAAATCTATTATGGAATGAATCCTGTAACCATTGAGAAGCTCAAGGAGCACATCTCCGCCGAACTCGAACTGGATCCGAACCTGCGGCTTATGATTCGGTCGGACGCGCGCGTCGAGTACAAGACCAGCAAGGAAATCATGATTGCCTGCGGCGAGGCCGGCGCGACCGATCTCATCTATGCAACCTTCGAGGAATAGCCATGAAACTACTTGAAGAACTAATGAACAAAAAGACCGAGTTGCAGATCACCCCGTTGATCGACGTGGTGTTCCTGCTGCTCATCTACTTCATGGTGACGGCGTCGCTGATCAAGAAGGAAGCGGACCTCTCCTTCATGCTTCCGGCCAAGGTGGAGACAACCGAGCCGCTCACGATGCCGATCGAGGTGTTGATCGAGGTAACGGAATTGGGCGACATCACGATCAACGGGATGCTCTACGGCCAGGGAGGCAACCTTGACGACCTTGTCGGCGAGCTGATGGGCTTCAAGGAGGCGGCCGAATCCTCGGATAGCGAGCTAATCGTGAACATCCTGCCTGCCGACAAGGCCGTGCATGCCTGGATCGTGCGGGTGATGGATGCCTGCGCGGCGGCGGACGTGAAGAACATGTCGTTCAGCATGACCATGTAGCCGCGCCCGAACCATGTTGGAAACAGAGAAGCCCGCCAACCCGGCGGGCTTTCTTGTGGTTCATGACCCATTTCCGGGGAAGATATTCTCTTCGCGTTGCTTCGAGAACACTACAAAGGTCAAGCGGACTGTAGCTTCTTCGTAGTCCCGTCGCAGTGAAACGGAGACGGACTTTCCCTGAAATGGTACATGAACCCTTTTTGTGGCGCCCCGAAGTTTCGCATACGCGTCAACCTAAGAGGGTTGGTCTTCGAAAACATGCGAAATTCCGGAAGGAAGCGGGCTTTCCAATCCAGATGTAGCGCGGGCTTCCATTCCGATGGAGCCCGCAGAGCTTGAAAATGGACATCTTGCGAAAAGCGTGCTTCACGTGACCACGTTGGCACGTGGAACGTGACTCACGTGGCCCGCAGACGGGAAGCACACGCCACACCGATCTGTGCTTAGCGCATAGTTTGCAAAAGAAGCTTAGGTTGACGCGCATGCGAAGCTTCGGGGTGCCGGGCAGGCTGGAAGCCTGCCACACATGGTTCGACTAAAAATCGACGATGCCGGCGATGTGGGCTTCCAGCTCGACGATGGGCAGGCGGATCTGCTCCATGGTGTCGCGGTCGCGGACGGTGACGGTGTCGTCCTTCTCGATGGTGTCGAAGTCGATCGTGACGCACAGCGGCGTTCCGATCTCGTCCTGGCGGCGATAGCGTCGGCCGATTGCGCCGGTCTGGTCGTAGAAGCATTTCCAGCGCTTGGAAAGCTGTTCGTAGAGCCCGCGGGCTTTTTCAACAAGTGGTTCCTTGTTCTTGAGCAACGGAAGGATCGCCACCTTGTACGGTGCAATGCACGGGGCAAAGCGCAGGACGGTGCGGGCTTCGTAGCCCTCGGGTGCGCGCTTGGCACCGGCTTCGGCAGTGAGCACTTCGCCGCCGCCTTTCTTGATCCACTCCTCGCGGTAGGCTTCGCACAACAGCGCGAGGGCGATGCGGTCGACGCCTGCGGAGGGCTCGACGACGTGCGGGATATAGGTTTCCTTGCTCTCCTCGTCGTGGTATTCGAGCTTCTTGCCGCTGGTTTCCTGATGCTGCGTCAGGTCGAAGCAACCGCGCGCGGCGATGCCTTCAAGCTCCTGCGTGCCGAAGGGGAAGTCATACATGATGTCGGTACAGGCGCTGGCATAGTGTGCGAGGGCGTCGCCTTCGTGGATGTCGCGGTGCATGCGGCCTTCGGGCAGGCCGACCTTCTCGTACCATTTAAGGCGTTCGGCCACCCAGTATTCGTGCTGCTCGGCGTCGGTGCCGGGCTTGATGAAGAATTCGAGCTCCATCTGTTCGAACTCGCGCGAGCGGAAGGTGTAGTTGCGCGGGTTGATCTCGTTGCGGAACGCCTTGCCGATCTGCGCGATGCCGAAGGGAATCTTGTTGCGGACGGTGGAGACCACGTTACCGAACTGGGCAAAGATGCCCTGCGCGGTTTCGGGGCGGAGATAGGCGACGTTGGAGCTTTCCTCGACGGGGCCGACGTACGTTTTGAACATTAGGTTGAACGCGCGCGGCTCGGTAAGCGTGCCGGGTTCGTTGGTGTCGGGGCCGACGAGCTTGTCGTAGGCCTCGAGCGGAATGTCGAGCAGGGCGACTTCCTCATAGTCTTCGGCGTTGCCCTTGGCGATTTTCTTGATCTTTTTTTCCGCTGGGGCGGGAGCGCCTTCGTGGTAGGTGAACATCAGTGCGTCGGCATCGGTCTTATGCTTGAGCACGAAAATCTGGTCGGCGCGGTAGCGGCCTTTGGTTTCGCGGCAGTCGAGCATTGGATCCTTGAAGTTGCCGACGTGGCCGGAAGCCTCCCACACGCGCGGATGCATGATGATCGAGCTGTCGAGGCCGACAATGTCCTCGCGCAGTTGGGTCATTGATTTCCACCAGCAGGCCTTGATGTTGCGCTTCATCTCGACGCCGAGCGGACCGTAGTCCCAGAAGCCGTTGATGCCGCCGTAGATTTCCGAAGTCTGGAAAATAAAACCACGCCGCTTGCACAGGCTGGCAAGGGCGTCCATCGTTACGTGGTAGTCGTTTGCTTTCATAAGACCGGCGAGAATGCCCAAGCCGGATAAACGGGTCAAGGATGAAGGGTGTTGAATTGGTGCGCCGATCTGCTAGAGGGGTTGATGCCATGCGGGTTCTCACCGCATGTGGTGGGTCATGATGCCGCCGATGAAGAAGAAGGCGATGACCGCGCCCCATGGGCCGACCCAGGGGAGGATGAGCATCTGCTTGGCAAGGTATTCCATGGTGAACTGTGTGGCGTAGAAGCCGAAGAACAGGACGAGCGCGAGCATGATGCCGGCAAAGGCGCCCTTGCGGCCGGTGTGGGCGCCGACGGGAATGCCGATCATGGTGATGATGATGCAGACGACGGGCATGGAGAGGCGGTGGTGGAAGTCGACCTCGTATTTGACGAGGGTCTCGCGG